>CAZAJU010000222.1:0-1509 GCA_964485455.1 uncultured Tissierella sp. | reverse complement strand
TTCATTTTTGTCCCCTTCCTTTTGTATGATAAAAAATAATAACATTAAATTATTAATTAAATATGAACAAAACTATTCTTTTACATTTAAAATCTCAGAAAGTTCTTTAGGTGCTATGGAAATAAATTGCTTGCTGATATCCTCTATAGTGGATTTATACTTAGATAAATCCATTTCAATTTTCTCTTTATCCTTTGAAATCTCAAGAAACAACTCATATATTTTTCTATATTGTTCTGTATTTACTCTTTTCTTTATCTCTAATAGATTAATAGTGTAATTAAGTAGATCTGCTCTTGAAAATTTTACTCTCTTACCCGCTTGTAGCATACCTATCTTAACCATATTCCCCCATTGACCAAACATACATACCCCTCCAATAGGTACTATTTTATCACATGAAAATAACGAGGTAAAGATATCCTTACCTCGTTTAATAGTTAGCTATAACTAGCCTCGCTATATCTGCCCAAAAGCTTGTTGTAAATCAGCTATAATATCATCTATATTTTCAACACCTACTGAGAATCTTATTAAGTCTGGAGCAATTCCCGCCTCTTTTAGCTGCTCATCAGTAAGTTGTCTATGGGTATGGCTTGCTGGATGTAACAGGCATGTCTTACTGTCTGCTACATGAGTTACTATGGATGCTAATTGTAGCTTATCCATAAATTTAATGGATATATCTCTACCACCTTTTATTCCAAAAGACAATACCCCACAAGATCCATCAGGTAAATATTTTTCAGCCAAGGCATAATATTTATTACTTTCTAAACCAGGATAATTAACCCATGCAACTTTCTCGTGGTTCTCTAAAAATTTGGCTACTGCTAAAGCATTTTCACAGTGTCTCTTCATTCTAAGATGTAGTGATTCTAATCCTATATTCAGGTAAAATGCATTTTGAGGAGACTGAATAGAGCCAAGGTCACGCATTAATTGGGCAGTTGCTTTAGTAATATATGCACCTTTTCCAAATCTCTCTGCATAAATTAATCCATGGTAGGAATCATCAGGAGTAGTCAACCCTGGAAACTTTTCAGCATTAGCCATCCAGTCAAAATTACCACTATCTACGATACAACCTCCGACACCAACTGCATGACCATCCATATATTTAGTCGTAGAATGTGTTACAATATCAGCTCCCCACTCAAAAGGTCTGCAATTTATAGGAGTAGCAAAGGTATTGTCAACAATTAAAGGAACACCATGAGAATGTGCTAATCTTGAAAATTTTTCAAAGTCTAAAATGGAAAGTGTTGGATTTGTTATAGTCTCACCAAAAACTGCCTTTGTATTTGGTCTAAAATATTTTTCCAACTCTTCTTCCGGTAAATCCTGATCTACAAATGTGCAATCTATGCCCATTCTTTTCATAGTAACATTAAAAAGATTGAAAGTGCCACCATAAATAGAAGAAGCAGCAATAAAATGGTCTCCAGCACTACAAAGATTGAATATAGCATAGAAATTTGCTGCTTGTCCTGATGAAGTAAGCATTGC
>CAZAJU010000221.1:0-1526 GCA_964485455.1 uncultured Tissierella sp. | reverse complement strand
CCTACATATCTCTTAGCTATGCTGACTACAAGCCTTAAATTAGCCTCTGCTAACTCTCTTTTAGCTAACTCATCTCCATCTTGCATTCTTTGAGCTAATTCAATTTCTTCATTACCAGTTAGCAAAGGAATTTTACCAATTTCCTTTAAATACATTCTAACAGGATCATCGACATTAATTCCTTTAGGTACTGATAAGTCTTCTTTAATCTCATCCTCTTCATTGTCATCTTTGTCAATATCATCTTTCTCTAGTAAGATTTCATCATCTTTATCACCAACAACTTCAATTCCCATATCTTCCAAATTTTGATAGATCTCTTCTATTTGGTCTGTATCAAGATTGATTTCCTCTAAGCTGTCTATTACTTCACTATATGTTAGAATACCATCCTTTTTCCCCTTGGCGATTAATTTCTTAACTGCTTCCATTCTCACTTTTTTAAGTTTATCCTTATCTTTATTGTTTTCAGTCATCTTATCTTACCTCCCATCCTCATGTCTAATGAGGTTTAGTTCTTTATTTAAATTAGTTAGTTCCATACACAGTTTAAGAAATTTTTCTTCTTCGATGGGGTCTTTTTCCTGTTTTCTTTCTAGTTCCTCAATTTCTTTTCTTATATTGTTTCTTTTAAATTCTAATTTATTAATCTTTAAAGTATTTACTAAATCTCTTATCATTTGATCAACATTTTCTGGTAAGAAGTTAATTCGTCTTTCAGAGATTGTATTTATTAATTGAATATTAATATTAGACACTTCCTTTACTCTTTTATAAAGTATATCTTCATCCAAATCTTCATTTTCTTTATATAATTCTTTCATTATTTGTAAAAGTTCTCTGCATTCATAGTTTTCATATTCTTCTAAATAAATCTCCTTATTTATAATATCAAAATAATCCTTATCATAAATCATTAATTTTATTAAATCAATTTCTGCGGTAAGACTACCTGCCGGTAACATTGTCTTAATTGGAGAAATAATAGTTTTTTCTCTAAAGTTTCTATTTTCTCTAAAGCTTCTATTTTCTTTAATCTTTATATTATTGCCAAAAACTTCTTTCTGTATTGCTTCTTTTGAAATATTCATTTCTTTAGAGATTTTATCAATGTATACATCTTTTTCAATAGGACTTTTTAAACTTTTAATAATCTTTGATATTTCAATTGTAAATTTAATCTTACCTTCTATTTCATCGATATTATATTTTTGTTTATTTATATGAATTCTGTAATCTATATAATTTAAAGATTCATTTACTTTGTTTTCAAAATCTTCTAAAGTATTTTCTTTTAAAAAGTCATCTGGATCTTTATAGTTTTGAAGTAATATTACCTTAGGTTGTATGCCCTCATTTAATAATATTTGAATTGCTTTATTAGTGGCATTTATTCCAGCTTGATCACTATCATAACAAATATATACATTTTCTCCATATCTTTTTAAAAGTTTTGCTTGTCTTTCAGTTAATGCAGTTCCTAAACTAGCTACTGAATAATTGATGCCTTTATTAAATAATGAGAT
>CAZAJU010000220.1:0-1543 GCA_964485455.1 uncultured Tissierella sp. | reverse complement strand
GCCATGTACCATCTTGAATACTCAGGCTTTAAAGTAACCCATTGGAGCGCAATATCAACTGTAAGTGACCCTTCATAACCAATAGTTCTAGTATAGTTAGCAAATCTTCTAAGTTCATCAGCTTCTATTTTTATCTGATAACCAAGCCCTCTTTTGTAAGATATATATTCCTCTATTTGTATAGAGATAAGATTATTATTCATTCTCTTACCTCCGGCCAAGTAGCTGCAACATCTCGTAATTGATTGAAATTCAACTTAGTATATATGCATGTTGTCTCAATTGATTCATGTCCAAGTATATCTGAAATAGTTTTTAGACTAGTACCATTATTAATCATTTCCTTAGCTGCAGTATGTCTTAAAATGTGAGTACCTGTAAAATTAGATAGCCCTGCTCTTGTAGCTGCACTTCTTACTGTATTTCTAACTTGCGATACTCCCATACTTTCTCCACATTGATTTTTATACCTTACAAATAAAATTCTTTCAACTGTAGTAGGTCTCCAATTTATCAAATAATCCTCAATAGCATGTCCTGTAATCTCAGGTAAAGGAAGTATTCTTTCTGAATGTGTTTTGGTTTGTTTGATGATTACAGTGCCATTTTCCCAATTAAAGTTATCTAAAGATAATGCAGCTACCTCTGAGCAACGAAGACCTAAGTCCTTTAGACACCTAGCAATAGCATAATCACGAACACCATAGGGTTTATTTCTGTTGTATGAAGAAAAAAATTTTTCTAATTCAGAATTTGCAAGATATTTTGGGGTGCTAGAATATTTCCAGACAGGAGATGTCATTGGTAACTTTAATATTTCATCTGCTACAATATCGCCATAGAATTCAAGAAATTTAATATAACTCCTAATTCTGCTTATCAGTGATTTTTTTGATGCTATTGAGATATGAGATAGAATATTTACAAGATAATATTGAACTAGTTGAATATTTATCTTTTTACGGGAAAACTTTTCATCCGGGAAACTACTATAAAGAAAAATTCTAACGGTATTGCATCTAGAGGTAATGGTGCTCTCTCTTAAACTTTCCACGTTTCTTAGGTATTCTTTGAATTTTTCTACTTCCAATTCAATAGATTCATCTAACTCATAATCATTTCTACTTAATCTCTTAATAAATTTTTCGCCACTAATAAAATAATAGTAGGTATGCAATGCAGCTTTAATCATTTCTTTTTGTGAAGTTAGCGGTAGACTTAAAATATACTCATCTATCACTTTTTTTAGTTCCGAATAGCCCTTGTAAGTGTTTTTAGAAGAATCGCTAAATCCCTTCAGGAAAACAGTAACTTTTCTAACATACATAGGTATAAGATGTTTTGAGTAGTCATTTTCGATTAAGTAGTTCCTAAATGCTGTTACATTAGCGGCATTAAATTCTAAATTCATAAGCATTTTCTCCTTTTGATTTTATAATATCAAAAATGCTTATATTTTTATGTATCGAATTAAAAGTAGCTGTTGAGTCATTCTCTTATTTTATAAAATGCTGAGAACATAACTTAGTTGAGCACATAATTC
>CAZAJU010000219.1:0-1544 GCA_964485455.1 uncultured Tissierella sp. | reverse complement strand
GAAGTGTTATACTATGCATTATGCTGATGGAACAACCATTACAGTTACTGCATTCCATCCTTTCCTTATTCAAAAGGGAAATAAGCGTAAATGGGCCTCTACTCACTATTGGTATGGTATAAGAAAGGCTGCTAAACGTCTTATTTCTGAACCATATAACTTTTTTGAAACAATGAAATGGTTTAAGAATGCAATAAAAGATCATTGCCAGCTTGTTATTGGTCAAGAAGTATGCAAGTATGGAATAGCAACTACTAAACTTATAAAGATAGTTCCAGAAAGTACTAATAGTTACTTTTACAATTTTACAATTCGTGATTATTTTGGAAAAATACATGAATCTTCTTTTATTGGCAATGATATAGTACTTCAAGGATTAAATGATTGGACAAATGATTTTATTACATGGATAAAGGACTCTGGAAACTATCCTCAAGGAAGTGATTAAATATGGCACTTGCTATTTCACCTATAAAGGATGCATCATTTTTACGAGTTATGGCTGCTTTACAGAACGGAGCACTTTTAGGAAATACACCTTCTGAAAGTGCTTCTACTAGCAATCCTAGTGATAGTATAACAGCAGAGGATACTGGAATAATAGACTTAAATATGGGGCCGAATATGCTTAGACAACAAGATGAATATGACATGCAGGCAGTTAGTGATATTTCTAAGCGGTTTGGCATACCTTCTCCACATACAGGAGAAGAGTTTAGCACACATACAGATATACCACAAAATGGTATGCTTACTTCTTTAGCCTCTACAGCTGACCTATTTACAGAAGCAGATAAACAAGAAGAATTAGAAGCAAATAATATTGCTAGGCGGTTTGGTGTACCTTTTGAGGGATTTGGAAATAATATGGATGCAACAGATTCTCGGCTTGCACAAAGTAGTTATGACCAATCAGGTAAGTTATTTTCTGTTAACACTCCAAGTTCTTCACCTGCTTACTGGAAAACAGCAGCTCCTATTAGATTAAACCAAAGTAAACTAGACGAGTATAATACCCCACCAACTAAGTATGGTCCTGATTTTATTAGGGCTATATTTGAAGCAAATAAAGATAAAAATTTTGTACAAAGAGCATTAAATCCTACAAAATCATTAGACCTTGGTAATGGGGATTTTGCAACTCATCAAATGAGTTATAGTACTTTTAATAATGGAAAAGCTCGAATGTATCCTGAGGTGGTTGAGAAAGATGGAAAACTTGTTGTTAATCTTATTTAACGGATTTATTTTGTTGAAATTTGAATAACGCGTGACGCGTTATTCAAAAAAACGAAAGCAAATAAGAAAATCAAGCGACCTGTTATTAATAAAATGCACAAAATTAAAATAGCATATAACCTTGATATTATACTTTAAAATAAGAAAACACAAAAGGTACTTCAATTTATCTGTAAAACAAATACTTACATTAGCGGTCAATTTTCGAAGTAGAAAAGTATATAATTTTCGATTGAAATTTATTATAAAATTAGAAAAGTAAAATAGATGAAATAAGTTGTGGAAAAGATGATAAGTAGTGTTTT
>CAZAJU010000218.1:0-1562 GCA_964485455.1 uncultured Tissierella sp. | reverse complement strand
TCTAAACGATGCAAGCATCGTTGCGGCGGTGTGATGTCTTGTTACACAATTTCTATGATGCCTAAATCACCCACCTCGTTGCAATAGTGTGAAGTAATTGCCAGGCATTTACCTCTGATATTTAAATCAATGCTTATTACACTACAAACTTACCCAAAAAGTCCATCTATTTAACACTCCCTATTGATTTCGAACACTTGTTCTGCTAAAGTATGTCTTAAGAAGAAATATTTTGTAAATAGGGGTGAAAATATGGAAAATCAACTGAAAAAAAAGTTAATTGCAGTAATACCAAAATATCTACCTGACTTAGGTAATTGTACAGTTATACATACTGAAGAAAATGACCCATTGACCCTAAAAAATACTATTACCACTGTGATGAATAGAATTGCAAGATATCATATGGTTGATCTTAATGCCATGAAAGAACGAAACGGTAAACTTATCAATGCATCTTACCCGGTCCCAATAAGCTTAAATAATGACATATTTATTCCAATTAAGGTTAGGAAGCCAATAGGAAAGAACGACAAATCCATTGGTTATTTAAACTTAGAATATATAGATACTATCAAGCAAGGTAACAGCACAACTTTGATAACGCTTTCTAATGAATTAGAAATAGAATGCCTATACAGGAAAGAAACCTTAAATAAGCATATTCATAATGGAAAAATAATAAAAGACCATTATAATAAATTCACTGAAAGCTACAAATCTAAGCATGAAATGCTCCTTGCCAGAGAAGGGGCTTCTATCTATGATAATGGTAAAACCATAATTAACCTATACCTAAGCAAGGACATTTTAAAAAGCTTTTAGACAAGCATTCAGTTTGCTTCTCCTATGAATAAACACTGCAGAATCTGCAGTGTTTATTATGTCTAACATATAAATATTTGAGTGGATTTATCGTTTTAGAAGCAGGAGACATATTTACATAGTTATAAACTTTCAGAATAATACTTCTGATTAGGACTTGTTGGTTTATCTGGAATAGTCAATTTTAATAGCCCACCTTTCACCAAAGGATTGATTATGGTCCTTCTAAAATAACCCCTATGATTTAAATTTAGAAATCTTTGCATTTCTTCTCGGCTTCGTGGAGTTTTACAAAACTCTAACAACCTTTTTATATCTTCATCAGCTTGGTCAGTAACTTGGTCACTAGCTTGAGCACTAGCTTGAGCACTAGCTTGGTCAGCTTGGTCACTAACTTGCTCAACTTGCTCGGTAGCTTGCTCAACTTGCTCGGTAGCTTGCTCGATCAAAGGAATAATAGTCTTAAAAACATCTCCTTCCATAAAAGTAGGATCTGCGCCAGAATAAATTTTGTTGTATTTATAAATATTTCTGACTCCTGAACCAAGCTCATCTACCCATCCTATTTCCTTAAAGAATTTTTGCTATCAGGCAGAAAGGTCCTAAATTCCCATCATTCCAATAAGTCTCAAAGGTCTTAATAATACTGTCAACTACATCTTTTGAAGTATATTCTGATACCTCTAATAATTTCTCATAAAGGCCAAAATCCATGAAATGCCTCCCTTTTGTCACTT
>CAZAJU010000217.1:0-1562 GCA_964485455.1 uncultured Tissierella sp. | reverse complement strand
CCTTAATATCAACATTTAATGCATCAGCAATATCAAATAGAACATGTAATGAAAAACTCTTGTTACAATTGGCTGCTTCTATTTTAGTTAAATAACTTAGACTTATCCCTACTTTATCCGCCAACTCTCTTTGTGTTAATTTGTTTTGCATTCTATATTTCTTAATATTTTCACTGATAAGTTTAAATCTAGAATTATTAGTTTCTACCAAACAAACCACCTCTTAACTCAATTCTATATCACATTACTTAAATTAACATTTCACTTATAGTGAAACTTATGCTATAATTACTATGATTTTATAATCTATTAGTATATTATAAAATGAGTAAGATAAATTAGAAGCAGGTGTAAAAATGAATAATCAAGTAGCAAAGCCCTTCGTCAAATGGGCTGGAGGTAAACGACAATTACTACCAACAATAATCGAAAATTTACCAGAAGAACTAAGTAATTATAAAATCAATAAATATGTTGAACCCTTTGTAGGGGGTGGGGCAGTTTTATTTGATATTGTTTCAAAATATAAATTCGATGAAATAATAATTAATGATTTTAATGAAGATCTTATGATTTTATATAGCCACATAAAATATAAGGTGAACGAACTAATACCAGAGCTAAGTCAAATATCCGACACCTATTATTCATTAAATGAGGAAGAAAGAAGTGAGTATTTCTATAAAGCAAGAGAGTTATTTAACAATACAAAATCAGGTACTATAGAAAAGTCAGTACTTTTTATTTTTCTAAATAGAACATGCTTTAATGGGCTTTATCGGGTGAATGCTAAAGGCGGATTTAATGTACCATATGGTAAATATAAATCACCAGCTATATTGGATGCAGAAAACTTAAATAAAGTATCAAAAACACTATCCAATGTTACTATACTTAAAGGTGATTTTACTCTAATTGAGAAATATGTTGATGATAAGACCTTTGTATATTTCGACCCACCTTATAGGCCACTAAATATCACATCAAGTTTTACCTCATATACAAAAAGTGACTTTAATGATGATGAACAGAAGCGTTTAGCAGAATTTTTTATTAAACTTCATGATAAAAATGCTAAGCTTATGTTAAGCAATTCAGACCCTAAAAATATGGATGAAAAAGATAATTTCTTTGATGACCTATATGCTCATCCAAATTTCAATATAAAAAGGGTAGGGGCAAAAAGAAATATAAACTCAAAGGGAAATGGTAGAGGCAAGATTTCAGAATTATTAATTACAAATTACTAATAATTTTTATTCTATCAAAAGGAGAATGATGAATATGATATGTAAAATCTGTTCAGCAAAATTATCTACCACAGAATACTTGGACCATTTAAAAACTAGTCATCTTTCTTGTTATGAAGAATTATGTGAATCTATTATATCTCTCAACAACTTGGGTACACCAATTGCTGAAATTGCTAAGGAATTAGGAGTCTCCCAAAGCATTATTAAAGACAATATCAATCTTCTGATGGAATCAGAACCGGAATATCATATCTCAAAGCCATTAAATATAAAGGAATGGGAACCAAAGAATTTTAAAATGGAGGCAAC
>CAZAJU010000216.1:0-1562 GCA_964485455.1 uncultured Tissierella sp. | reverse complement strand
TCTCTTCTGTAATATTAAATGCATTTGCTAGGGTTTGGGCACCTGCTAGGAGGCCGTGATTAGCCAATAGGACTGCTCTGCGATTTTCCATTGCAATATATGCATTTTCAGCTAATTCCCTAGTTCCAAAAGTAGCATAATCTGCGCATCTCACGTTTCTTCCCGCTAAAGCTATCATATAATGAACAGCTGGCAGATCCCAATTAAGACATGATATAGTCGTTGCGTACATAGTATGAGTGTGTATTATAGCATCTATATCTGTTCTTCCTTCATAGAATATTTTGTGAAGCTCGAATTCGCTTGAAGGCTTTCTGTTTCCTTCAACGATTCTACCCTTAAGATCCATAATAACAATGTCTTCAGGTGTAATGTCAAAATAATCTATACCACTAGGAGATATGGCCATCAATTGATTCTTTCTATCGAATATACTTAAGTTTCCGCCTGTCCCCTTAGTCAAACCACAGTTGACAATTTTCTTCCCATATTCTACTATCTCTATTCTTTGCCTTTCAAGTATCATCTATATTCCCCTATTTATCGAATAATTTTTTCAAGCTAATGTCATAAGGTGCTCTTGCGATACCCTTTTCAGTGATTATTCCTGTCACTATCTCATTTGGAGTAACATCAAATGCAGGATTATAAACCTTTATATTTGTTGGAGCAGTTTGTTTTCCAAATCCATTTATGATTTCCATTTGGTCTCTTTCTTCTATAGGAATCTCAGCTCCGGTTGGAGTATCTAAATCAATAGTAGATAACGGTCCAGCAACATAAAACGGAATATTATGAGCTTTTGCAAGTAATGCAACACCATATGTTCCTATCTTATTAGCCACATCTCCATTAGCTGCAACCCTATCAGTTCCTACGATTACTGCATCAATCTTACCTTCTCCCATTACCATAGCTGCCATATTGTCCGTAATAAGGGTTACATCTACTCCT
This sequence comes from uncultured Tissierella sp., assembly GCA_964485455.1. Taxonomy (GTDB): domain Bacteria; phylum Bacillota; class Clostridia; order Tissierellales; family Tissierellaceae; genus Tissierella_B. Next base: position 608 of record CAZAJU010000216.1, on the reverse strand, counting down.
GCTTCCATTAGTTCAAAAGCAGTAAGTCTTGAGCCCTGTAATAATGGTCTAGTTTCATCTGCAAATACCTTTATATCCATACCCATTTCCTTGGCTACATAGATTGGAGCTAAGGCAGTACCGTATTTAGCAGTTGCCAACCTTCCAGCATTACAATGTGTAAGAATGGTCATTCCATCCTTTAATACTTCTATTCCATTTTCTCCAATCTTTCTGCAGGTTTCTTCATCTTCCTTGTAAATTAAGATGGCTTCCATTTCTAAAGCTGCTTTGATCTCATCTATGGATAATTCCTTACTTTCTAAAACTTTTTTATCCATCCTATCCAATGCCCAGAATAGATTTACTGCAGTAGGTCTTGAGCTGGCTAAATAGTCCTTGATTTCATTGAATTCCTTATAGAAATCATCATAATTATCTGCTTTAGACTCTTTAATGCCTATGTAAGCACCATATGCAGCAGCAATCCCAATAGCCGGAGCTCCTCTAACCTTCAAAGCCTTTATAGCATCCCAGCAATCTTTTGCATTGTTTATTCCAATTACCTCAAGCTCTGTAGGTAATTTAGTCTGATCAATTATATACATAATTCCGTCTTCATATCTTAT
>CAZAJU010000215.1:0-1567 GCA_964485455.1 uncultured Tissierella sp. | reverse complement strand
TCTTCTGGTTGCATAACTCTTTTTTTATTATGTCCTTGACATAGGTACCACTTTAAATAGCAACATTTACTCTTCCTCCTTTCTTTTTAGTAAGTTTAATATATATACTAAAGATTGAAATGCTATTAATAAACACGCTAGCGAAACCATTCCATAAACAAAGGACATAGGTACTCTCATAGTAGGTGAAACATGCCCTGCTGTAGTTGAAAAATTAAATCCTACTATCGAAGTAACTAAGAAAAATACCGTAAAGGCAATTTGTTGAATCAAGAATAACCGTTTTCTAGTGTCACTACTTTTGATATTGCTTTCTAAAGCACTAACGCTTATATGTTGTCTATGACGAGCTGCTATACTAGACCCAAACATAACCAATGCAACATTGCAATACCTTGTAAACTCTTCTGCCCAGGTAATTCCGCTATTTAGTACAAATCTAGTAAAAACAGCTGAGAAATATACTATACTCATAAGAGCTAATAATGACATTAGTAAATAATTCGTGAACTTTTCAATAGTCTGGCTAACCTTATTTAATGCTTCCATTTATTCCCCTCCCTTTTAAGAGTATGGCGGGATTGCCTTATATAACCTATCCCGCCAAATAAAGTATATTAAACTTATTTCACAGCTTCTTTTATAGCATCAAAATACTTCTTATCATGGGTTTTAAAGAACTCTTCATAAACAGGTTGAACTGCATCAATAAAGCTTTGTTTATCGCTTACTTCATTAAAGACCATTCCTTTTCCTTCAAGCTCAGTCTTAGCAGCTGATGCATTTTCTTCTTGAATTTTTCCTGCATCTCTACCAGCATCAATTGCTGCCTGTAGGAATATTGCTTGATCCTCAGCACTTAAACCATCATAGAAAGCCGGGTTAACTGTAATAGCTGCAAATGCAAACATATGGCCTGTTTCTGAAACATATTTTTGAACGTCATTTATACTGTAGTCACGCATTGTAATTACTGTGTTTTCATGCCCATCAACTGTACCTTGTTGTAATGCTGTATAGGTATCTCCCCAAGCCATGATTTGTGGTGCTGAGCCAAATGCCTTAAAAGTATCTTCATATATCTTACTTTCAGCTACTCTAAATTTAATACCCTTCATCTCAGAAACCGTATTTATAGGACCCTTATTATTGGTTATATGTCTAAATCCTCTAGGCATAAAGGATAAAGTCTTCATACCAGCTGCATCTGATAATGCGTAGAATTCTTGAGCAGCATCTGATTCTAAAAATTTATATACCTGTTCCCAATTTTCGAATAGATAAGGTAAATCTTGAACTTCCATTTCCGGAGCAAAGGTTCCCATATCAGATGCAGTTAATACATTAAAAGTTACGTTTCATACTTGAACTGCTTCCATTAGCTCTCTGTCCCCACCAAGTTGACCACCATTGTAGATATCAATCTGGAATCTTCCGTTTGTTCTCTCTTCTACATAATCTTTAAAAGTATTTGATAAAATATCATAAGCTGTTCCAGCAGGCGCTTGATGTCCTAATTTAAGTACTCTAGGTTTATCTGCTGATGCGGAATCGTTTGCAGCAGGTG
>CAZAJU010000214.1:0-1582 GCA_964485455.1 uncultured Tissierella sp. | reverse complement strand
TAATACTATTTATAAAGGATCTGTCTATTTTCAAGTAATCTATATTTAATTCCCTTAACCTAGCTAAAGATGAGTAACCTGTACCAAAGTCATCTATGGCAATTTTTACTCCAAAATTCTTCAAATGATATAATACCTCATTTATATCACTATTATTAATTGCAAACTCTGACTCAGTTATCTCTAAAACAATTCTTTGGGGATTTACATCCATAATTTCAATCATATTTGTGATGAACTCAGAAAATCCCTTTTTAAGGAGTTGGATTACCGATATATTTATTGATACAGAAACATCCTTATAGCCTCTTGCTTTTAAAATTTGTGCAAATTTTAATGCTTTAATAATTATGGAGTTTCCTAAAGGTATAATTAGTTTAGATTTTTCAGCAATAGTAATAAATTCCATGGGAGGAACTAATCCGAAGTTATCACTTCTTAGTCTGGCTAAACATTCAAACCCCGATATCTTATTAGTTCTTAAATCCACCACAGGTTGATATTGTAAAAATAGCCTTTCATCTCTTTTATTTGCTATAATTTCAGTAAGTTCACTAACTATACTTTCTTCACGCCTAATCCTAAATTCAAAATCCTCATCAAAATATTGTATGGAAAAATCAGCTTCAGTTGTCAAATCAGTTCTTTCAGAAGTAATTAATAGATTCTTAAATAACTCTTGAACTTCTATAGTATTAGACTTACTCACCTCCAAAACTCCAATGCAACCACTAATTCTCTCAGTAGTGAGCATGGATTCTAAAAGTTTTTTAATTCCCTCACAGTATAATCTTAACTCATCATTGTTCTTATAATCTTTTATGTAAAAGGTAAACTGATATTCATACATTCTAAAAAGTTGGTAATTTTCAGTACAAAGAGCTTTCAATCTTTCAGCTATGTTCTTAACAAGGTTAAAGGTATAATTAGATCCATATTTTAAACTTAAAAAATGTATTGAACTTACATTTATACTTATTAGAGCCCGTTTTACATCTAAATCCTTTTTTGCATCACTATTTAAAATGTCTTCTAAACACTTACGATTGGATAAGCCTGTCAATAAATCATGATTACTATTGAATATTAAAGTGTTTTCCATATCTTTTCTATCTGTAATATCAAAAATTATTCCTTCTAAAGCTTCTACATTTCCATCATTATCATAAATCCCCTGACCTAATTCCTGAACCCATTTAATTTCTCCAAAAGCTGTTCTAATCTGGTATTCATATTTAAAATACATTTTATTTAAAAGTACATAGTTCCACTCTTCTCTTAATATCTCTCGATACTGAGGCAAAATAATATCATTAAATGAAATAATATTATTATATAATAGACTTTCTGAAGTATAGCCCGTCAAAGTAAAGCAACCAGCAGATATGAACTCCATAGTCCAATTCGTATCATTAAGTGATCTGTAAGCCATTCCTGGAAGGTTTGACAAAAGGACAGATTTGCTTCTTTCACTTTCAGATAATGCATATTCAATTTCCTTTTCCTTTGAGATATCTTGTATCAGACAAATGTGCTGGAATATATTGTCGTCTGAACTTTTAAATGGGGCTATTATCATATG
>CAZAJU010000213.1:0-1592 GCA_964485455.1 uncultured Tissierella sp. | reverse complement strand
TAATAATTTAAGTTTCGCAAGTAAAATATGAGAGAAAAACTAGGATGAAAGCCAATGGAATATTTGCATATATCACTGACTTTCAGTATATTAATATTGTAACAAAAATATACTCCTAGCATGAATAAAGATAGAAAAATCATTTCAGAATTGAATAACTTTTTCACAGAAAATGGCTGTAGCCTTGGAATACAAAGAATAATGAACATTCTTAAGAACATCAATATCACTGAAAGGCAGATGGCTTTCGAAAAGAAACCCAACTGCAAATTTACCCGTAATCAAATCATTCAGATGATGATTCTATTCCCTTTTTTCTCCATAAAGAATGCTGCCAATTATTGTGGTAGTTCTCTGCATTCTCTTTTTAATTGTCACAAGGACACTTTCTATCGTATGCTTTCCAATGATGATATAGATTGGAGACACATCCTGCGTTATGTTAATAAGAAGTTGGTATGTAACATCTCGATTCGCAGCGATGCCAAAAATTCCCAATACCCCATCTGTATGATTGTCGATGATACGGATATGCCAAAGACAGGTCGCAAAGGAGAAATGCTCGGTCGTGTATTTTCCCATGTAAACAATAGAGGCAGCATACTTGGCCATAAGGGTTTGTTTCTGTGTAGAACTGACGGCCGTACTCAGATGCTTGTGGATTTCACTCTTCAGGGAGAAGAAGGAAGGGTTGCTTCTAAGCCTCAGGGTATATCTAAAACAGACATTGAAGCTCGCTTCAATAAAGAACGAGACGCAAAATCAAATGTAGAGCAACGCAAGGCTGAATATTTGCAGGATAAGATATCCAATATGAAGAATATGATTAACAGAGCAGCCATTGACCATATGGACTTTGATTATCTTCTTGTCGACAGTTGGTTTACCTGTAAGGATGTTATCAAATACATCCGACGCAGGAAAAAGAATACTCATTTGTTGGGTATGATAAAAATGAGCAAGACCAAGTATATGATTGGAGATGAAGAAATGACTGCTGCAGCCATTGCTTCAGCAATGACAAAAAGAAAATCTGTAAAATACTCTCATGCTTATAAATTCTATTACTTTGAGATAGATGCCGTCTTTGCAGACATACCTGTCAAGTTATTCTTTTATCGTTTCGGCCGTAAGGGAATTTGGAAGGCTCTATTGTCTACAGACACGTTACTTACCCCATATAAAGCCTATCAGACATATTCTATGCGTTGGTCAATAGAAGTATGTTTTCACGAATGCAAGTCTTTGTTAAATCTCGGTAAATGTCAGTGTAGAGACTTCGGATCACAGATTGCTGCAATTTCACTTAATATACTGCAATATAATTTATTGTCGTATGTAAAGAGGTTTGAATCATACGAAACAATTGGTGGCCTATTCCGTGAAATTACAGCTAAGACTGTAGAATTGTCCGTTACTGAAAAAATATGGGGATTAATACAAGAGATTGTTTCTGCTGTTGCAGAATTCTTCTCTGCTGACTTCGATGAACTCTTGACGAGTATTATAAATCAGAATAAACAACTTAAAGCGATGATGAAAGTAGTTCAGAACCTACAATTGGCTGCTTAAATCACTTGCGAAACTTAAAT
>CAZAJU010000212.1:0-1599 GCA_964485455.1 uncultured Tissierella sp. | reverse complement strand
CCATCCCCGGCTCGCCCGCCGTGTTCGATGCGCTGGCGCAACTGGGCAGCCAATTGGTGCAATGGCATTTGCTGGAGCATCCGGATGCTGCAAAAATAATAGCTGGCAGCGCACGACCAGCATGCGCTACAGCATTTTTTGGCACTGATTTCAGTTTGCAGAAGGTGGCAGAGAAGGGTAAAGCCCTGGCCGAGCTGTCGGGCGATGTGGGCAAGGTGTTCATCAACGCCAGCAGCGGCTTTGCCAACGTGCGCCTGGGTGTGTGGCAGCACACAATTGGCGGCTACCAGGTGCTGCACAAGTGGCTGGACGATCGGCGCAAGGCAGGCCGTACCCTGAGCCAGGATGACATCACCCACTGGCTGCGCGTCTATGCCGCGCTCGAAGCCACGCAAACACTGATGCAGCAGGTCGATACCGCGATTGACGCCCACGGCGGCTGGCCCGGCACCGCAGGTGCCTCTTCAGGTTCAGCGTTCAGCCAAAACCACCCGCCACCCGACGCCGCCACGCTGGCGGCCGAGCAAATGGCGCAAAAAGAGCAAGCCAAGGCACACAAAAAAGCCGCAGCCGCTGCAAAAAAGAAAGCTGCTTACGCAAGCCCCACGGGCGCCAACAGCCTTTTTGACTTTGATGACGACTTGGACGCTCTCGCCGAAGCATCAGGAGCACCCCCGCGCCCAAAAGCTAAGGCCACCCCTGCCAAGGCAGCGGGTGGCCAGTCGACAGCCAACGCAAGCAAGGCCGACGACATCACCGATGCACAGGCCATGTGCGCCCTGCGCGCGGTGCTGGCGCAATCGGCCCCCCTGACCCGCATCGACCTGATCCGCCAGACCGCCCGCAAGCTGGGTTATGCCCGCACCACCAAGGCGATGGCCGGGGTGCTTGACAACGCCATCCGTCGCGCAGTGGGCCGGGGCATTGCACAAAACCACGGCGGGCATCTGAGCCTGTTGACCACCAAGGTGGAAGACTATGACCGCGAGTTTCTCAAGCAACAGCTGCTGAAGGTCATTCCGGCGTCTGGCGTGGACAAAGCTCAGCTTCCCGTTCAATTTGCGCGGCACCTCGGTTTTGCACGGGTGGGCCCCGTCATCGAGAGCACGGTTTGGAGCCTGGTGCGCAGCCTGCAACGCGCAGGCCAAGTGCAACCAGAGGGGCGCGGCGACGCAGCCCGGTATCGACGGGCTTGACCGTTGGCCTGAACACCCAGAGACGACGCCCTGCCGCAACACCAAAGGAGACCACTGATGAGCCACGATCTCGACGAATCCACCGGTAAACCGGCCATGGCCTATGTGGGTGAGAGGCCCTGGCACGGGCTGGGCGAGGCGCTGCCACCCGATCAGGACATTGAAACGTGGGTCCAAGCCGCGCGGCTGGATTGGTCCATTGAAATGCTGCCGGTCAACTACCAGATGGGTGGCCGCAACCACGTCATGCGCGACCGCTTTGTGCTGGCGCGCAGCGACACCCAGGCCGCGCTGTCGGTGGTGTCTGGCGACTATCGGGTGGTGCAGCCCAAAGAGGTGCTGGAGTTCTACCGTGACCTCGTAGAGGAACGCCATTACCAGCTCGAAACGGCGGGTGCGCTCG
>CAZAJU010000211.1:0-1647 GCA_964485455.1 uncultured Tissierella sp. | reverse complement strand
TCCCTTGCGTTATTAACTCCTATGTAGGGGTTCGCATGACTAACCCTGCCCTTATTCAGATGGCTCGAACCTATGGCGCCTCGGACTGGAAAATTTTTACAAGCCTTTGCATTCCTTCTGCCTTACCAATGGTTTTTGGCGCTTTGCAAATTGCTTTGGCTTACTGTTGGACAAACCTCGTTGGTGCTGAACTTCTCGCCGCAGACAGCGGTCTTGGGTTTCTAATCACCATGGGCGGGCGTCTTATTCGTCCGGATATTGTGTTGCTCGGGATGGTTTGTGTCGGGCTTACAGGCGCTTTTATCGGCGTCATCATTGACTGCGTAGAGAAAAAACTTCTCGCCAGCATCCGGAGGTAGTTCAGCATGAGTAGCAATAATTCATCTCTTGCCAACGAAACCATTGGCAGTAGCGGTAAGGCCCCCATTACATTTTACTCCATAATCACTAATATTTACTTTTTAAATATGGTGTCCCTCGTTCTTTTCTTCCTCTTATGGGACAGGGTAGCGGCTTGGAAAGTCTTTGGCGACTCTTTGGCGCGCCCCATCGATGTTTATAACCAGATTATTTTGCTGACCAAAATGAAGTTTGCCGGAACAAACTTGTGGGGGCATATTTGGGCGAGCACAAGACGTGTGCTGGTCGGGTTTACCCTCGCCACAGTTTTTGCTGTTCCTCTTGGCCTCTTTATGGCTTTGAACAAGTATGTGAATAGCTTTGTAAAGCCCCTGTTTGACCTTTTTAAGCCTATGCCCCCCATTGCTTGGGTTTCTTTGGCAATTTTATGGTTTGGCATTGGTGAAACTTCCAAGGTCTTCATTATTATCATCGGTACCTTTGTGCCTTGTCTGCTCAACTCGTATAACGGCATTCGTTTGATTAACGAAGAGTTGTATGACGTTGTGAAGGTGCTTGGCGGTAAACGTAAGGATGAAATCTTTATGGTAAGTTTTCCTGCGGCATTTCCCGCTATTTTCGCAGGCTTACAGATTTCATTAAGTATTGCGTGGACTTGTGTGCTCGCGGCAGAACTGATGAGTGCTCGCGACGGCATTGGCTTCCTTATCAAGCGCGGCATGGATACCCACAAACCGGAACTGGTTTTGAGCGGTATGATTTTGATTGCCATATGCGCTTGGCTCACCACCATGTTGGTCAGTGTCCTTGAGCGCAAACTGTGCCCATGGAAACGCAGCATTGTTGACCTGTAGTTTACCTAAAGGACGTTGGTATGAGCGGAGAAATGAACTTGGAAGCAGTGAGCGCTACAAAGGGAGCAGGTATGGAACACAGTAAATCATCCATTAAAATTGAGTGTAAAGGCATTAGTAAGACCTTTTTGCAAAAAGGGCGCATGGAAGTCCCTGTTATTCGCGATATTGATTTTCGCGTGCACGACAATGAGTTTTTGGTTGTGCTAGGGCCAGGGCAGTGTGGTAAGTCCACCTTGCTGAGAATTATCGCGGGATTGGAAAAGGCTGATACGGGGCAGGTGTTGCTTGACGATACACCCGTTACTAAAGCAGGCCCCGATAGAGGTATTGTTTTTCAGGGATACATGTTGTTTGCTTGGAAAACAGTGCTTGGCAACGTTGAAGTTGGCCTTAAGCTGGCGAAAATGCCCCGTGAAAAACGCCGGGAAAC
>CAZAJU010000210.1:0-1662 GCA_964485455.1 uncultured Tissierella sp. | reverse complement strand
GAATCAATATGGCGCTCTTTAATTCGTATACTAGCTTGATCACAATGATGATAGGAGTAGCTATTGTGGGATTCTGTTATGGCTCCAGTTTCTCAGTATTTCCTGCAGCTGTATCTGACAAATATGGACCTAAATATTATGCAAAAAACTACTCTCTTATATTTTCTTCATGGGGATTAAGCGGTGTAATAGGGCCTATGAATGTAGCTGCTATTTTTGATGCTACTGGTGGATATAGGATTGCATATTTAATTGCAGTAGTACTTTTAGTAGTATCAGCTTTTATTGCCTTTGGAAAACGAGAAAAAAAGGTCTTAAAGGAATCAGTTTTAAAAAGATGAAGATTATAGATAATCTTCATCTTTTTTTATAAAGCATCGAACACCACGAAAAATTCTTAGTATATCTTTCTAAAAAACAGTATATAGTAGCTTATTAGCAAGTAGGCTCAGAGTTCAGAACTAGATTCAGCATTGTAAAAAAATCTTCAAAAAGTTACAAAAAAACGTTTACATTAATAAATATATATGTTAATATGAAATAAAGCTGAACAAAGTTCGACGATATCAAATAAAAATTCAAATATCAAGAATGGAATGATAAGATGGAAAGAACAGGAAGGGTGCAATCAATAGAAAGAGCTATAGCCATAATTAAATTATTTAATGAAAATAGACTTGAGATGAAGCTTTCAGATATTGCAGAAGAACTAGATTTAAATAAGAGTACTGTTCATGGTATTATAAGTACTTTGAAATATCATGGCATAATTGACCAAGATGAGGAAACACAGAAGTATAGGCTAGGTCTATACAATATGGTGCTTGGTGAAATGGTACAAAAAAGCTTAAATATAAGGAACATAACTACACCTATTATTGATAGAGTAAGCGCACAATTAAATGAGACCATTCACATTGCAACTCTGGAAGACAATGAAGTAGTATACATAAATAAAAAGGAATCAACGCAATCAATGAGGATATATACTCAAATTGGCGCAAGAAACCCAGCTCATTGTACAGGAGTTGGAAAAGCAATGCTAGCCTACAATGATTTAGATACTTTGAAAAATACCTTGCCTGAAAAACTAGACTCACTTACACCTTATACGATTACAGACAAGGCGGATTTAATTAAAGAACTTATTAAGATTAGACAACAAGAATATTCGATTGATAATGAAGAAAATAGCATAGGTTTAACCTGTGTTGCTGCTCCGATATTTGATCATAAAGGGGTAGCTAAGTATGGAATAAGCATATCAGGCCCTACAGTAAGAATGACAGAAGAAAAGATTCAGGAATCGATAAGAGTAATTAAGGATGCAGCTGAGGAAATCTCACATAAATTAGGTTACAAATAATAAAGGGCATTAATTGCTCATTTATTTTAACGATAAGATGAAACAAGGTTTGGCAATGCTGAACATATTGTTAAGAAAGGGGGCTACTAAAAGGAGTTACAAAAATACCAGATTACTTATTTGCCTATTTATTAAAACATTTAAAAGGAGAGTGTAGGTATGAAAAAGCGTAGTATTCTTGTAATTAGTTTGGTTATGGCATTAGCAATCTTCTTAACAGCATGCGGTGGAGGTAGTAGTGCACCTGCTGCAAACGATTCCGCATCAGCAGATAAACCTAGAGTACTTAAATTAGG
>CAZAJU010000209.1:0-1663 GCA_964485455.1 uncultured Tissierella sp. | reverse complement strand
TCTTAAAAAAGTTCCTCTCAGGATGGCATGGAATATTAAAGTTATATCCCATCCTGTTCATTTCATACAGCTTAATAAGCATTAAATTTGTATCGGAATTTAAGACACTAGCAATCTGAGCTGGGTCATAACCATCCCTTGCAAGTTCTAAAACTTCATCATTATCCAACAGCAGATGTGCAGCAAAGGCATTAGCGACATATTCTGTAGAATTCACTGTTTTAAAAAGGGTAAATTCCTTAAGACCATCTTTAGCTAAGTTTCTGTGGTATATATCATGGCCTATCTCATGGGCTAAGACCATATGCCTCCAATAATCGTCTAAACCATTATTAAGCAGGACTATTCTCTGTTTCCAAAGATAGGTGTACATCCCCAATAGTTCTTTGTAATCTTCATAATATATTTTAATACCAAGATCATCTGCTATGGCGAGGGGATCTCTAGTTCCTATCTTTTTTACTATACTATCTGCTTTTTTAAATATTTGAAAAGAGTCAATCAAAATAGCACCTCCTAAACAAGAAGTCTACTCCTGATTTATTCACTAAATGATTACCCATAGATTAAATATTAATCGCTGTCTTTTCTATATCTTTTAGGAGTGTACTTTTTATTTTCTTCCTTTGCATCCCAATAGGCCTTTTGCAAGGCTTGCATAACTGCATCTTTATCTGATTCTGATAATTCACCACCTGCAAATAATCCACCAATTTGAGTCACAAGTTCTTCTGCTTGTTTTGCACCACGATACCCGTACTTTTGATTTGCCATGGTTATAAATTCATCATCTTCATTTCTTAGATAATTTACATCCACATCTAATATATCGGCAAGAATTTTATAAGTTTCTCTTTTCTTCGGATAGGTAGTGCCACTTTCATAATAATTAACAGTACGTAGAGAAATTCCTGCTTTCTCAGCTAATTCAGCTTGGGTTAATCCGCTTCTTTGGCGAAGGTCACGGAGTTTTTCACCGAATTTCATAGTCATCCTCCTTTAAAAGGTTTATTAGTGCAATGTAATTGCACTAAAATTGTTTTATATATTGACAAAAGCAATTAGATTGCATATAATTTATACAACGCAACTTACTTGCATATATAATACTTCAAATTGCACTTTTTGTCAACAAAAATGATAAGCAAATAGGACTAAAATTCAAACAAAAACTGGTTCATGGGGGGACGAAGATATGAGAAAAACTAAGATGATGAAAAATATTTCAATAATGTATGAGGGGATGCAGCTTGATGAAGAGCAGGTCTTCCGTAAGGCAAAGCTACTCCTTACAATCTATAGGGATGTGGTTTGGGCATCACTTAAAGAAGTGGACAATGTAAGGGAAGTATGTGAAGCCTACTATAGTAATGATTTAGCTATTGCATTAACCTATTTAAATGAATTTGCACCTACAGAAAGAAAAGAAGATTTTATGGACAAGCTATCAGGTATATTTGAAACTAAGTGGATGATAGACTTAATAGATACAGCTATGATAAAGATTTATGATTATCATGATGATGGGAAACTATATCATGAAATCCTATCAAAATCTTACCTCACAGCTTATCCAATGACAGAAGTTGAAATGCTTGAAGTATTAAATATGGAACGATCCAATTTTTATATAAAGAAAAAAGAAGCAATAAAACTATTTGGA
>CAZAJU010000208.1:0-1672 GCA_964485455.1 uncultured Tissierella sp. | reverse complement strand
AGCACCTATAGATTACACACTTTTTTCAAGTGTCCTATCTATAGGTACCATTATAGTATGCTATCCTCTTTTCTTGTTTAAGTTAGTTTAAATTATGGATATTAATCTAATTTCTTTATGATTAATTAGCAAAAAGTGTATAAAACTGTTGCTTATGGTGAATCATTGTGTTATAATCTTTTTTGGTGATTACACACACTCTCGGATATTAAGGGTAGTGCCCTATTGGGGTCCTAAGGTAAATGAAGAGAGTGGAGGAAAATAACTGGAGGTGAAAAGTATGTCAGTAATAACAATGAAGGGTTTATTAGAAGCTGGTGTTCATTTTGGACATCAAACTAGAAGATGGAACCCAAAGATGGCGCCATATATCTTTACAGAAAGAAATGGCATTTACATTATTGACCTACAAAAGACAGTTAAAAAAGTTGAAGAAGCTTATGATTTCATGAAAGATATCGTGGCTAACGGAGGCAATGTTCTTTTTGTAGGTACTAAGAAGCAAGCACAAGAAGCTATTGAATCAGAGGCTAAGAGATGTAATATGCATTTCATTAACCAAAGATGGCTTGGTGGTATGTTAACAAATTATAACACAATCAAAAGAAGAATTAACAGACTTCATGAATTGGAAAAAATGGAAGAAGATGGAATATTCGATTTGTTACCAAAGAAAGAAGTAATTCAATTAAGACATGAAGCAGAAAGACTAGAGAAGTTCCTTGGTGGAATCAAGAACATGAATGGAATTCCAGATGTTCTATTCGTTGTTGATCCAAGAAAAGAGAGAATTGCTGTTAAGGAAGCTCAAATCTTAGGAATACCTGTTGTTGGTATAGTAGATACAAACTGCGATCCAGATGAAATTGATTATGTTATACCTGGAAATGATGATGCAATAAGAGCAGTTAAATTAATTACAGAAACCATAGCAAATGCAGTTATAGAAGCTAAACAAGGTGAACAAATAGAAACTGTAGAATAATAATTTAAACAGGTAAGGGCATTGAGGGTTTATCCTTAACCCTTACCTTTTTTAAAGAATAGGAGGGTTTTATAATGAGTATAAGTGCTTCATTAGTAAAAGAGCTTAGAGAGAAAACCGGAGCAGGAATGTTGGATTGTAAAAATGCATTAGTAGCAACTAATGGTGATATCGAAAAAGCTATTGATTTTTTAAGAGAGAAGGGACTTGCTTCAGCTGCTAAAAAAGCTGGTAGAATCGCTTCAGAAGGTTTAGTAGATTCATATATCCATGGTGGAAGAATTGGAGTTATAGTAGAAGTTAACTCAGAAACTGATTTCGTTGCTAAGAATGATGAATTTAAGGCTTTTGTAAAGGATGTTGCAATGCAAGTAGCTGCAGCAAATCCTAAATATGTGTCAAGAGAAGAAGTTCCAGAAGAAGAAATTGCTCATGAAAGAGAAATACTAACAGCTCAAGCTATAAATGAAGGGAAACCAGAGAATATAGCTGCTAAGATGGTAGAAGGAAGATTAGAAAAGTTCTATGAAAGAGTTTGTCTATTAGACCAAGCTTTTATCAAAGATCCAGATAAGAAGATTAAGGACCTATTAGCTGATAAGGTTGCAAAAATCGGTGAGAATATTAAAATTAGAAGATTTGCAAGATTTGAAGTTGGAGAAGGCTTAGAAAAGAAAGAAGAAAACT
>CAZAJU010000207.1:0-1715 GCA_964485455.1 uncultured Tissierella sp. | reverse complement strand
TAATAAGGAAGAAGTTTACAGATTCTTGGGATAAAAACATGATTTCAAGTCCTATTATAAAGGAAAAGAATGCAGGCCATATGCTTGCTAAATAAATGTTCTTTGTTTTACTCATAGCTGTCAGTGCCAAAAAGCTTGCTAGACTTCCAAATATCACATCTACTATTCCAAAGGGGCTGGCTAAATTTGCAATTGCACAGCCCAAGGTCAATGGCAATATGTAGAATGGCTCTACAAATGCCAACAAGGTCATTATCTCAGACAATCTAAACTGAAGTGGACCATAGGCTGGCAAGGTCAAAGTTAGCATTGCATATAGGGCAGCGATAATTGCCCCTCTCACTATTTTATTGGTTTTCATCATTTTCACCCACCCCAAAATCCGTATTATTCCATAGTATTTCAATGTTTTTATATTCCTCCAAGTAGGAATAATTTTCCTTGAACCATGATATAAGCTCCTTATCCACCTTAACAGGTGTAGAATTCTCTACGTAGATATTAATACATCCATGTTTAAAATTGTTTACCAAGATATCTATATCATTCGTAATCATTTCTCTTGTTTGGCCTTTTATTCCGACTAGTAGGCAGATGGAGGAAAAATACCTAGACACCTCTTCATAATTTTTAAAATAAGCACCCTTCTTTAGATAATTATTTCTAAAGTCATCATCAAAGGTTTCTATTCCACATTTAAATATTACCTTTATTCCTTGGAAGTAATCCTTTATTTCTTCCAATCTCTGCTTATAGCTATAATGTGATTCAAAGTACAAGTTTTCAATCCCCTTAGCTTCTACAACGTCTTTAATATCCCTTAAGCTTTCTTTTGGCAATTCAAATACACTTCCTGAATTTATAACCTCAAGTCTCTTGAACTCGCCGGTTATATTTTTTAATACTTCCTTGTTGAATAGAATCGTGGCTGAATCATCATCACAATTATCCTCAATATAATCACAAAAAAAACAACGCCCCCATTTACAGGGGCGCGATTTTAAAAGTACAATTTCTCGAGGATTTTTCTCAAAAATTTTACTATACCTTATCAAACTATCACTCTCCCTTGATTTTTTTAGTGGGTCCCAAGGAAACACTTTAAGAATTAAAGACTATATTAATCTATCATTTTTTAGCTTATATTACAAGGGAAATGAAAAAACAAAGTGGGTCATTCTTACTTGCAGAAAAAGAGAAAAAACAGTATACTAATAATAATTTGCAAATTTCCCTTAGTGATAAAAAGAAGTTCTTTTTATCACTAATTTTTTAAAGGATGTGTAAGATGAAGAAAGAAACTAAAGATAGTATTAAAAAAGGAACATTAGCAGCAATACCTGTAATGCTTGGCTACCTCCCTGTGGCAATAGCCTTTGGTTTATTAGCAAAGAATACAGGATTTAATCTAAGGGATACAGGACTTTTTTCATTTGTGGTGTATGCTGGAGCTGCACAATTCATGGCCTTGGATTTAATTGCAGCAGGAGTTAGTAGTGGAAGCATTATTTTAGCAACCTTTTTATTGAATTTAAGGCATGTGGTAATGTCAGCATCCATATCCATTAAACTTGATAATGTGAAGAGAAAGTATTTGCCGATTATGGCCTATGGAATCACAGATGAAACTTTCTCCCTTCTATCTTTTACAGACCAAGGTTTAAATACACCATTCGTGCTAACTGTAAATATATTATCTCATTTAACATGGGGTC
>CAZAJU010000206.1:0-1722 GCA_964485455.1 uncultured Tissierella sp. | reverse complement strand
CACCTGCAGCCTGAGCTGCTTTGAAAATTGCATTTGCAATCTTTTCAATATTAAACGGTACTTCTCTTCCGTCTCTTTTCTTAATTTTAGTTATCATAAATTCCCCCGTAATATTCCTGTTATCTACAGTCTATTTATATAATCACAAAAATAAAAGTTTCTAACAAATCGTTAGACGTAGCTTTTATTGTTTCTCATTTACGGAAAGTCCATAAAATAAAACACTAAAATAATGGAACTTTCCTATTCGTAATAAAAAAGCACTATATATTGTCTAATCAATAATACCATTACCCAATATATAGTTGCAACTTTATTAATATTATTTAATTATTTACTTTTTAACTGCTAAATTTACTTCTATAACCACATCTTCTGCAAAGTTCTTCCACTACATTTCGATTTGAAAAACCGTTATAGATATCTAAAGCCCTTTGGCTTTGTAAAATTCCTTCTAATTGATTTTGATAAATATTTCCTAGGTTTATTATTCCCTCACCATCTAAACAGCATGGTACAACAGTTCCATCTACTAAAATACCCAGCTGATCCCTAAGACCATAGCAGAAGCCTTTTTCTTCATAGATGTCATTGTCCAAGTCTGGCCAAATAAACTCTACATCCTCATTAAGATATAGTCTATCTCGTATTTTGATTCCCCGCCTGGATTTAAACTCATCCATATTGCTCAAGTCTAGTTTAAATGCTTCTTCAAGCCTTTGAAGAATATACTTATTTTTTTCAAGGTTATCCTCTTTAAGAGAGGAAAGATTCCAAAGCCTGAGACCTATAATAAGCTTTTTATCTTGAGCTTCCTCAACAAAGCTTAGTATGTTGTCCATATACTCCTCTTGGTCTTCACACCACTGATTCTGCTCTAAACTGTGTAATGATATATTTATCTGCCTTAAAGCTGGCTTATTTAGAAGTATATCCTTTACTTTTGTTATTAGAGTTCCATTTGTTGTGAGATTCACATTTAGCTTGTACTCATTAGCCATATCAAGGAACTCCCCTAAACTTGTATGCATTAAAGGTTCACCCTTTAGATGGAGATAGATATGGTTTGTGTAGTCTTTTATATTATCAAGAATTTTTCTATATTCATCTATTGTCATGAATCTAGAATTCCTCTTTGTTGTGGGACAAAACTCACATTTCAGGTTACACTTATTAGTAATTTCAATATATATTTTTTTAAAGTAAGGTTTATTCATTTAAATTGTCCTATCTTAATTTTTTACGCTATAACATTTTATCATAATATAAAAGAAGGTCAATAAGATACTATGCATTCATATTTACATGACAGTATCCACCAGGATTTTTCTTTAGGTAATCCTGATGATAGTCCTCTGCGAAATAGAAGGATTTAAGTTCTTTAACCTCAGTCACTATAGGCTTTTCATACTTCATTTGTTCCTTTTGTATAACCTTTTGTATTATGTCCAAATCATCTCCATCTTTATAATAGATTCCTGTTCTATACTGACTTCCAATGTCGTTACCCTGCCTGTTAAGAATAGTTGGATCAATTATTCTAAAGAATCTTTCTAATAATTCCTCGAGAGCCACCTTTTTTTCATCATATACCACATAAGTTGTCTCTGCATAGCCTGTTAGACCTGTGCACACCTGCCTATATGTTGGGTTTGGAGCATAACCATTAGCATAGCCAACCTCTGTATCTACCACTCCCTCGATTCTTGAAAAATATTCTTC
>CAZAJU010000205.1:0-1767 GCA_964485455.1 uncultured Tissierella sp. | reverse complement strand
TGGTTCTTCCTCAAAATCGGTTAAATTGGTTAAGAAAATAAGGACTGATATATGACCTTCTTCCTTAATAATTCATAACTTGCTCTGCCATACATATCCCTTTTAATTTGTTTAATTTTATTTACATTTCCCTCAACTATACCATTACTTATTCCATATGATGCTGCATTTATTACTGCTTCTAAATCTGTTTTTAAAGATGCTATAAATTTATTTATGCAGTTTTCTTCATACCTGGAATTTATTAGATTTACAAAGCATAGGGTATTTAAGTTTATCAAGTACTCTTTAAACCTTTTATAAAATGTTTTATATAGATTTAATAATGGGTACATTTCAAGTATTTTATCAATGTAGATACTTAGTTCCTCTTTATATTTCCAATTAAATATATATTTAATAACTTGGCTTCTGCTTATTTTCTTAACTTTCTGATTTTCATCTTCACTATTTTTCTTTATTGTGTCAGAATCATTTAATTTTGATATATAATATCTAAGGTTTGAATATGTTAGATTTATTCCTCTCGTTTTAAGGATCCTATACACTTCGGAAACATTGTGATTGTAAGAATATAATTTAATTATCTCTTCTTTGTAGGAATCAAGGTAACTATAACCTCTGTTATTGGTATTGTATATACTGGCTTCTTCTACATTAATAACTTTAATATACTTTGCTACTGTTCTTTTATCTATTCCATATTCTTTTGCAATACTTCTATTAGATTTACCCTTGGCAGATTCCTTTTTTATTTCTAATATCAGGTTTTGTTTTTCTTGTTGTTTATGACTATATTCTATCTTTTCATCTTTATTGTACGGGCTTGCAACTTCACCTTGGATATCCTGTGGACTATCAATGTTTATATACATGGGGAGTTTCCTTTTTATTTCTTTAGAAATAGTTTCACTTAAATTCATAATTAAATGAAATCTATCTGCTATATGAGTACATTCCTTAGATACAGACTTATATGAATAGCCTCTGTCTCTAGAAATAGTATGAAGATTAGGATATTTAGATAATTGTTTTTGGATTTCTTCAGAGTCCCTAGTGTTTAAAATATCAATTATTTTTCCTGTATCCAAGTTTATTATAACTGTTCCATAATTATGTTTTTTTTAAAGGCAAAGTCATCAATTCCGATAGATTTAATAGCCTCCTGATCTATAGAAGGTTCATATTTTTTAGAAAGTCTTAAGAGGGTATCTCCAGATACTTTTATATTTATATCCTTACAACTTCTAGCTACAGATTCAGCACTTTGAGTCAATGAAAACTTAGTTAATAATTCATTCAATCTATTGGTTCTACGCTGTTTTGGACCTGCAAACTCATTTATATCTTCACTAAATATTTTTGTTTTACAGTTTGGATTTTCACACCTATACTTAGCAAGCCTAATTATTAAAAATAGTGGTTTTTCTATAACATTTAAGTCCTGGAGTTTTCTAGTAAAGTATGTAGATTTGGTTGTAGAAGGACTATTGCAAGATGGGCAACTACATGTTCTTCTTTTGCTGTTAAAATATATTATAATTCCATTTTCCTCTATCTCGATATTTGTTTCTTCCAAATAGTCTGGAAACATATCCTTAATAATCTTATAATTATTTTCCATTATCATCACCAACTTCATTATATCATATTGGTAATTACTAACACAATAACCGATTTTGAGGAAGAACCATATTTAGTTTAGCATCTGCACCAATAATTATAGTCTGTAAACTACTTACATTTGATTCATATTTTTCGAATTCA
>CAZAJU010000204.1:0-1832 GCA_964485455.1 uncultured Tissierella sp. | reverse complement strand
AACCAACGACCCCCACGTTGTCGACGTGGTGCTCTCCCAACTGAGCTAACCGCCCTTACATTTAAATGATAACATAGTTATTATTGAAATTCAATTCACATTTATTCTATTTAAATAAGTCTCTAGCTTCAAAGAATTTTAAAATGGAAATTAAGAGAACAATTGCAGGCCTTGATAGAATTCTATCACCTCTCTCCTCTTCACTGATTTTTCCTTTACTTTTCAATAATTAAATATTAAACTATTCATAGGAAGAAGTATGAAAAAAAGGGGTCGATTGGATGCAAAAGATTATAGAGCCTATATTGCATATTATCTATCTTATACCTATTTTGACAATGGGTGGATATCTTGTAAGGAATTCAGATGGAAACAAGATCTATAAAGATTTTGGTTTCTTTGCCCTAACCCTTTCATTAGCTGATGGAATATACTTACTTTCTAGAATGTATGCACTTCTTACTACGGGAATAGAGGAAAATCTAAATATAATAGGATGGGGAAGAATGGGAAATGCCATTGTATCCACTATTTTATTTCTCGTTCTCTATGATATATATAACCTTAGGTTCTCCAAAGGTAAAAATAAAAGCCTGGATAAGACTTTTATAGGACTTGCTATTTTAAGGACTATTCTTTGCTTGTTGCCTTGGAATGGGTGGTTTGAATTGGAGCCATCCCCTATATTTGCACTTATTAGATTTATTCCGCTGGCAATCATAGGCTTACTCTTGATTATAATTATCTTTTATCATAGTAAAAAATATATTGACAATAATTTCAAGATTGTAGGATTTTCTATGGCTATTGCTATAATTTTTGCTGAACCAAGAATGTATGGAATTGATGGAGTGGCAGTAGTGATTCAAACTATTATAAGGAGTATGGCTCTTATAGCAATAATAATAGTTGGATATAAAGAACTTAGGGATATTAATATACTAAGTAGGTATTAAAATGTTTAGTCAACAATATACTTAAAGAGCAGTTTATTTAAGTATAATTTTATGAAGGAGTTGTAAAAATTTGGATAACATCATGCAATCATTTATGCTGACCTTGCTTGTTGGTTTGACAATGGGGCTTGGAAGCTTATTATCTTTTTTTGTTACAGAAAAATATAAAAGCATTTTCTCACTATCCTTAAGCTTTTCAGCTGGAATTATGATATATATTTCTTTTATGGAAATACTTCCTGAGGGAATCCATAATGTAGAGCACTATCTTGGAGAAGGATATAGTTGGGTTGCCTTAATTTGGTTTTTCTTTGGGATGTTTTTTACTGCTATAATAGAAAAGGTAGTTCACGGATTTGTTGAAGGATTTCACGGCCATAGACATGGTCATAGTCACCATCACCACCACCATGGTCATGGACATGAAGATAATCACCTATCTAAACTAGGTATCATGTCGGCAATTGCTATAGCAATACACAATATGCCGGAAGGATTGGCACTATTTGCAACAGGAATCAGTGATATAGAGCTAGCATATCCTGTTGCTATAGCTGTTTTAATACACAATATACCTCTTTCTGTTGCTATATCTGTACCACTAGTCTACTCAACCGGAAGTAGGAAAAAGGCCTTTATTTATACTACCTTTGTAGGACTGATGCAGCCAATTGGTGCTATTTTGGGCTACATGCTATTGTCAAACTACTTAAATGACATGGTATTTGGAATTTTACTCAGCGTAGTAGCAGGTATTATGATATTTGTATCACTGGATGAACTGCTCCCTGCAGCTCAGCAAGATGTAGACCATCACCTATCCGTATATGGAGCTATTGCCGGAATGATAGTCATGTCCTTAGCATTAAGTTTTTT
>CAZAJU010000203.1:0-1929 GCA_964485455.1 uncultured Tissierella sp. | reverse complement strand
TAGTAGAATATAAGGAAGATAAAATTGTAGATACTATACATTATAATAGTTATACTATACAAATAATATCTACTTATGGTAATAACTTACATAAACCAAAGTTTAAAGCTGTTATAAAGGAATGGGAAGGTGAGCCATATCTTACAAATAATCCGATGTTTTATAATGCTATAGAGGCAGTAAAATATGGTAAAGATTTGATAAATAAGGAGATTGAAAATGTCTAAACTTAAAGAATACGCAGGTCACAAGATAGATACAGAATATAAAGGTTTTAAAATAGAAAGGTGAAGAGCCTAGTGATGGCCCAGACGGGTTTTATATCTTTACTGTTAAAATGCCAAACGGTAAAGTAATAATAGGCCCTACTAATGCACCAGAAGGCATAGATAAGGGTGATGGTAAAGGAACTATTGAGTATGCTAAAAAGCTAATAGATAGATATAGATGGTACAATTTAGGTATAGAAGAACATAAAAATATAGGAGAAAATAAAATGAGTAGAGCAGGTAAATTTTTAAGTAATTTAACAAAGCTTCCTGAGAGGTATCAGCTTATATTAGAGGACCTTTCAAAGTCTTCATATAAAGACCTAATACCACAAGACTTAGCTATTGTACTAACTAAGATGACAGCTTGTGCGGCAATAGGTAATGATGTTACTCTTTATGTAAAGAGTGGAACAGGTAAAGATGCAGCAGAAGGTAAGAATGGAAAAACAACAGAACAGAGAACAGCCAATGATTGGACAGTAGCTGTTTATGGTGGTAATGTAGAAACATCTCAACCCGTTGTAGCTGTATATAATACTAAGAATAAATCAAGTTTTACATTCTCAACAAGTAAAGAAAATTTAAAGAAACTTGGGGAATCTAAAGTAGAAAAGAAAAAAGCAAAAAACGAAGCATTTTTTAATAAAACGGGAGAAGTGAATTTTGAGACTTTAGCTAATCTTAAGAAAGAACTTTCTGGTTTTGGATTAAAAGACGGGTCGGATTTTAGAGCAAATTTGTTTGGAACAAATTTAGAACTATATCTTTCAATGGCTGCTGATGCATTACCAGAACAGATAAATGATCTTATCAACAGATATGGATTTAACAAAGGTGAAGGTAGTGTAGAGTTTAAGAAAGAATTAGAGATAGAGCCTAAGAAAGATGAAGCTCCAATGGAAGCTAAGAAAAAAGTAGTTAAAAAGAAAATACTTAAGAAAGCTCCTTTAGCATCTGGAAAGAAAAGCAAAGGAATAAAAAAGTTCTAACTATATGTCATACGAATGTATAAAGCTATCTAATATAGATAGCAATAAACTAGAAAACATCGTTAAAGAGCTTATTTTAATAGGTCTTAAAGAAGATGTTGATTTTGTATTACTTGATGTAGATGCTGGTAATTTTCTATTAGATTTTATACCAGAAGCTGCAGAAAAGGTTAGACAAGTTTTGTTAACAGAGTCTTATTCTACTTTAAAGGAATATTTAAAATAATATGGCAGTTTTATTTAGTCAGATTAAAGGTGATATGAAGTATTTTAGAGATACTTCTAAAGTAGCTAATGACGTTCGAGTATTGGGTCTTAGAATAGAAGGTTGGGTTGGTACAAAGAACTTACTTTTTCGTGCAATCATGAAAGGTAAATCGGCTTCTTCTTATATAACAATGATAATGTTTAATGGTATTGAGTTTGTAGAAAAGAAGGATAAAGACCATACCTTGCCAGTAGCAATAGATGGAAAGATGTATTATGCACAAGTTCCAGATCTTTGGAAGAATACTATAAGATTCAAAGATACTTGTCCAGATTTCCGGTTCCGTTTTGAAAAAGAGTTATATGATGTTGGTGCTATGATAGGTAATTGGCGAAGATATACAAAAGTTCCTGGTAGTACTAGAGGACCAGTAAATCCAGATAATAGACTTGGATATTGT
>CAZAJU010000202.1:0-1937 GCA_964485455.1 uncultured Tissierella sp. | reverse complement strand
AATTTGTAACTCTATTTAGGATTTATTTTTTGCCTCAAACTTTAATATTTGGGTAAAAGTATTTAAAGGTGGTGTTCTTATGATTAAAGATTATAATTTCCAAGATTTTATTAATCCATATAAAGGCTTTAAAAGATCTGAATTAGGCAACAGATTGGCAAAAATTCAAAGGTTAGTTAAAGAATTAAACATTCCAGTACTTATCATAGTAGACGGATGGGAATCTTCAGGTAAAGGTTTTATAATTAAGGACTTAATTCGAGAATTAGACCCTAGGACAAGTAGAGTTGAACTATTTGAATATCCTACAGACGAAGAGAGGGAGAGACCATTTTTATGGAGGTTTTGGAGAAAGATACCTAAAAAAGGTGAGATAGTAATATTTGATAGGAGTTTTTATTTCCAAATTATGAATGATATAGATGTTAAGTATGAAAAACTTCAAAGGGATATGGAGGATATTAGCGCTATTGAAAAGGAGTTATTTGATGATAACACAGTGATTATAAAGTTCTTCCTCCATCAAAAGCAAAAGACCCAGAAGGATAGGATTGAAATGCTTTCAAATGACGAAAACAGGAGTTTCTACGTTACAAAAGCTGACTTGAAGCAGAATAAGAACTATGAAGGCTACTTAAAGCATTTTGATAAAACTTTGGAATTATCGGATTTTAGCTTTAGTCCATGGCATATTATCCCTAGTGAAGATCTTAAATCAGCTTCTAAATATGCCTTAGGTCTTTCAATAGATTTGATTGAAAGGGGAATCAATATCTTCCAAGCTAAAAAGTCCAAAGAAGAAGTCTTGGAGAGGACCTATATATCGAATGATAAGGTCATTGAAAACTTGGATTTAAGTTTAAATGTAGATGAAGAAAGATATGAAAAAGAGATAGAAAAACTTCAAAAGGAAGCACAAGAAATAGCCTATAAGCTATTCATTCATAAAATTCCATGTGTAATTGTTTTTGAGGGTATGGATGCTGCTGGAAAAGGTGGAGCAATTCAAAGGCTTACTAGGTTAATGGACCCAAGGGGATTAAGGGTAATTCCAATATCTGCTCCTAATGAAACTGAGCGTAGTTACCATTACTTATGGAGATTTAATAAGGAACTTCCCAAGAAAGGAAATATTGCAATATTCGATAGAAGCTGGTATGGGCGGGTTATGGTCGAAAGAATAGAAGGGTTTGCTAGTATAAATGAATGGAGTAGGGCTTATGATGAAATAAATCAAATGGAAAAACACCTATATAATTTTGGAACTCTAGTTTTAAAATTTTTCATTTGTATTGATAAAGATGAACAATTAATTAGGTTTCATGATAGAGAAAAGGAAGATGATAAGCTTTATAAAATTACAGAAGAGGATTGGAGAAACAGGGAGAAGTGGGATAATTATATAGTGGCTATGGATGAGATGCTACTTAGAACCAATACAAAATATGCTCCTTGGATTTTAGTAGAGGGAAATGATAAAAAATATGCTAGGCTTAAGGTTCTAAGAAGCTTCATTGAACACGGGAAAATGGCCTTAGATAAAGTGATATGACCTAAAGGGATTCCTCATCCTCTGATATGCTAGGAAAATAAACTTGCAACAAAGATAATCTTGATATATACTTATTCAGCACCAATCGTA
This sequence comes from uncultured Tissierella sp., assembly GCA_964485455.1. Classification (GTDB taxonomy): domain Bacteria; phylum Bacillota; class Clostridia; order Tissierellales; family Tissierellaceae; genus Tissierella_B. The sequence continues at coordinate 295 of CAZAJU010000202.1, read as the reverse complement.
ACTTAGTAAATTTAAAAATAATAAAAATAATTTATGAAATTATACACTAAATATGTATTGATATCATACAAAGGAGAAGTTATATTGTCATTTAAAGAATTAAATTTAATTGAGCCAATTCAAAAGGCTTTAAGGGATGAAGGATATTCTAAACCTACACCTATACAAATAAAGGCTATACCAGCACTTTTGGAAGGTAAAGATTTATTGGGATGTGCTCAAACAGGTACGGGGAAAACTGCTGCTTTTGCAATCCCTATACTACAAGGACTGTCTACAGAACAACGATCATCAA
>CAZAJU010000201.1:0-1958 GCA_964485455.1 uncultured Tissierella sp. | reverse complement strand
TTTAATATTTAAATAGGGCTGCAACATGAAAATAAAATGTTGCAGCTTTTTTAACTTTTAGAGGAGTTTGGATGCTATTTGTCTAATATTACTATGATAAATTTTTAAGGAGGCTATCATAACTATGATAAACAAGGAAAGACTTTTAAGTACCTTCATGGAGTATACAAGAATTAGCAGTGAGTCTATGAATGAAGGAGATATGACTAAGAGGTTGATACAAGATTTAAAAGATTTGGGATTTAGCCCATATGAAGATGATGCTGGAGAGAAAATTGGCTCTAATGGAAATAACGTATATTGTTATATACCAGGTATATTGGAAAAGGAAAGCCTATTGTTTAGTGCCCATATGGATACTGTGAAACCTGGTCTAGGAATAGTACCGATTATAGAGGATGGATATTTGAAAAGTAAAGGGGATACTATACTTGGAGGCGACAATAAGGCAGGTGTTACAGCTATAATAGAAGCTTTAAGAACCATAAAAGAGAGGAAAATACCCCATAGGCCAATAGAATTAGTTATAACCATATGTGAAGAAGAAGGATTACTAGGAGCTAAGAATCTAGATTTCTCCAAGATTCAGTCTAAGAAAGCTGTTGTTCTAGATACTGGTGGAAATGTTGGCAAGATTGTAATACAGGCTCCAGGGCAAGCTCAAATAAATGCAAAGATTATTGGAAAGGCTGCTCATGCAGGCAATGCACCAGAAACAGGTATTAGTGCTATTATGGTAGGGGCAGAAGCTATTTCCAACATGAAGTTACTTAGAATAGATGAGGAAACTACTGCCAATATTGGCACATTTATAGCTGATGGAGCAACCAATATAGTTTCACCAGAGGTAGTAATAGAAGCAGAAGCTAGAAGTTTAAATAGCCATAAATTAGATGCTCAAGTGGAGCATATGGTAAACTCTTTATTAAATGCAGCAGAAAAGTTTGGTGCAAAAGTAGAGTATGATTTAGAGTTTAGCTATAACTCCTTTAAACTAGATGATAAAAATGAATTGGTTCTTGAGATTGAAGATGCATGTAAAACATTAGGATATCCCGTTTCAAAGGTAGCTGTAGGTGGTGGAAGTGATGCCAATATCTACAACCATAATGGAATATTAGCAGTAAATCTAGGAAATGGTACAGAGAAAGTCCATACAACTGATGAGAGATTGAATATTGAAGAATTTGAAAAAATAGCAACATTGGTATACGAGTTGATGAAAAATTAGTAAATGACATAGTTGCAGATAAGGTTTTGGCTGCAATACAGTTGATTTTGGAGGCAATAATGAGATTAATAAATTTAATATTGATAACGGCAGGTCTTTTATTTACTGGAATTGGAATGATAGGAGTACTTGTTCCGGTTCTTCCTACTACACCATTTCTAATTTTGGCATCCGTATGCTTTATGAGAAGTTCGGAGAGATTTGATAAATGGCTTAAATCAACTAAACTATATCAAGGTTATGCTGAAGATTTTATAAGGGACAGATCTATGACCTGTAAGAGAAAGGCAAAAATCCTTTTATTAGCCGATTTTATGCTTCTGTTCCCATTGATAAGGGTAGAAAGCATATATTTAAAGCTATTTATAGTTATTATTATCCTAATTAAATACTGGTACTTCGTATTTAAAATTAAAACAAAAAAAGAATAAAACGGTAGAAAACTACCGTTTTAGGAATTAATAAAATTTCTCTATATATTCTTCATATGTCATGCTTCTATCTACAAAGCTACCATCGTCTTTAATATCAATAATTCTATTTGCAATTGTCTGTATAAACTGATGGTCATGGGATGCAAATAAAATATTGGATTTAAAGTTAATCAAACCATCATTTACTGATGTGATGGATTCAAGATCCAAGTGGTTAGTTGGTTGGTCTAAAATTAAAACATTGGCATTTGTAAGCATCATCTTAGATAGCATACATCTTACCTTTTCTCCTC
>CAZAJU010000200.1:0-2001 GCA_964485455.1 uncultured Tissierella sp. | reverse complement strand
TTATGGAGGCCTCTGTATCAGAGCCTATAGCTACAACAACTACATCGAAATTGCTCAAGCCAAGTTCTCTTAATGCCATTTCATCCATAACATCTACAACAACCGCATGAGTTACTTCTTCAGATATGCTTTGAATAATCTCTTCATCAGAATCTAAGACCATAACTTCATGACCAAGTTCAAATAGGGTCCTTGCTAAGGATGACCCAAATCTTCCTGCACCTATAACTGCAAATGACTTCATTAAAAAACATCTCCTTATCCAACCAGTATATTTCCTTCAGAATATTTAAAATTCGCATGTTTGTGTTGCCTTGAAAATGCAAATGCCATTGTCAAAGGACCAACTCTACCAAAATACATTGTTACACTTAATAAAACCTTACCAAAATCAGATAACTCAGGGGTAACTCCTGTTGTAAGCCCTACTGTCGCAATAGCTGATGTGGTTTCAAATAATAGATCTAGAAAACCAGCATTCTCTGTTATAGTAAGTATAAATGAAACACTTATTACTATTAAAAGCTCAACCATTATAATTGCAATAGATTTGTTTATGGCATCGTAGGATATCCTCTTTTTAAAAGCGACTACATCTTTATCCCCTCTTATAACACTAAGCGTTGTTAAAACCAAAGCACCGAATGTAGTTGTCTTAATACCTCCTGCTGTAGAACCAGGAGAACCTCCTACGAACATTAGTAAAATCAAAAGAAATACAGACGTATCATAAAGAGCACCCATATTAACTGAATAAAATCCTGCAGTACGTGGTACTGTTGATTGGAAGAAGGATGCTAGAACTTTTTCCCCAAATGTAAGATTCTTAAGGGTTTCAGGATTATTCATTTCAAGAAGATAAAATATAATTGCTCCCCCGACTAGTAATCCTGCTGTAATAACTAATACAAGCTTAGTATGTAAATGGAATTTTCTAAAACACTTATTTTTATAAATATCAATATATACTGAAAAACCAAGTCCACCTACAATAATAAGTCCACATACTGTTAGATTGATAACCACATCTCCAACATATGGCGCCATGCTATCCCCCAATATATCAAAACCAGCATTACAAAATGCAGATATGGCATGGAATATAGAATACCATATGCCTGTTACAAGCCCATATTCAGGAATAAACCTCGTAGCGAATAAAAGCGCTCCAATTCCTTCTATGGTAAAGGTAGCTATAATTACATACTTAGTTAGCCGAACAAGTCCAGACATAGTCTCTGAATTAAGTTGTTCCTTGATAACTAACCTTTCTTTCAGCGATATTTTCTTTCCCATTATCAATGCTACTATTGTAGCCAAGGTCATAAAACCAAGCCCACCCATTTGAATAAGAACTATAATTACAATTTGTCCAAATAATGTCCAGTGATATGCAGTATTTACTACAACAAGACCCGTTACACAAACGCTTGAAGCAGAAGTAAATAAGGCATTAATAAATCCAATGCTGTTTCCGTCCACTGAGGCTATAGGCAAATTAAGAAGAAATGCTCCAAATAAGATCAAACTTGCAAATCCCAAAGCAAGTACTCTAGGCGGATTCATTACATTATTTTCTAACTTCTTAAATACTTTAAACACAAATAAGGCCTCCAATTTGATTAATGAGTCATAATAATGTATATATATCCATTATTATGACTCATTAACAACCTATAAATACTAAATTCATACAATTGAAAAAAGTTCCAGTTAGGAACTTTTTTCTAGCTTTAAGTATCAGAATCAAAAATTACTAAATAGCTTTAGCTATTTCAACTAATTTAGCAAAACCTTCTGCGTCATGTATTGCCATTTCTGATAACATTTTTCTATTCACTTCTATGTTAGCTTTCTTTAATCCGTTGATGAACTTGCTATAGCTCATGCCATTAAGTCTTGCTGCTGCATTTATTCTTGCAATCCAAAGTTTTCTAAAATCTCTTTTTCTTAACTTTCTACCGATAAATGCATAATTTAATGATTTCATAACAGCTTGGT
>CAZAJU010000199.1:0-2018 GCA_964485455.1 uncultured Tissierella sp. | reverse complement strand
CTAATTTAGTTATAGATAGTTCTTTACTAACCTTTAATAAAAAAGAGCAAAAAAGCTCTTTTTATATATGGAAATGCCTTCTAGGATGCTTTGTTGCCAAAATTTTCTTTTGTTGTTTAGAATTCACTTTTGTGTATATTTGAGTAGTTACAACAGATGAGTGACCAAGAATTTTTTGAATATACCTTATATCAATATTTTCTTCCAATAAAGCTGTAGCAAAACTATGCCTAAATACATGTGGCGTAATATGTTTCTTTAGATTAGCTTTTTCACTATATTTTTTTATCATAAATCTAACAGACTGTTCAGATAGAGTATTATTCCACTTGTTAATAAAAAAATAGTCATTTTTTAATATATCATTTTTAAATAGACTGTGATAATCAGATAGTGCATTTTTTACATTAATATCACATATTTGAATAATTCTTTCTTTATCTCCTTTTCCAATTATATTTATGACACCTTTTTTTATATTTATATTTTTTTTTAATAAATTAGATAACTCGGATACTCTCATTCCTGTTGCAAAGAGTAACTCCATTACAGCTATATCTCTTACTATTGATTTGTAGGTGTAAGTCGATTGTTTAGCAAAAGATTGTTTAAAATCATAAATATATTTAAAAAATTTTCTTAATTCTTTTATATCAAGGGTTATCGGTAATCTCTTAGGTAGTTTTATTGATAATTTCATTTTCTTAAATGGGCTTATCTCAATCAATTCTTCAAATTCAATAAAATTAAATAGTGTTTTTAATGTACCAACTTTTCGTTTAATACTTTTAGCTTTTAGTTCCTTCTCAAATAAATATTTTATATAATCTTTTAAATACAACTTATCAAACATTTCAAGTGATATATCTTCACTATTTTTATATTTTAAAAATTGATTTAAATCTATTTTATATGCCTTAATTGTTTTAGCGCTTAAGTTTTTTTCATATATACAATGAGATTCAAATAATTTGATTGCTTCTTGTAATTTCATATTAATCCTTACTGATTTTTGAGTATATTATAGATATTTATATAAAAATTTAAAGAGAAGTGAATATTTAAAATAAAAAAGATATAATTAATACTAAAAAATTATTTACTTCTCAAGGATTTATTTTTGATTTATATAGATTTATTTTCTGGTTGTGGGGGTCTTGCGTTAGGGCTTCATAATGCAGGATGGAAAGGTTTATTTGCTGTTGAAAAAAGTAAAGATGCTTTTGCTACTTTAGAACATAATCTTATAAATAAAAATTCTAATTTTACCTGGCCTAATTGGCTAGATAAAAAAAATCATGATATAAACAATATTATTGAAAAACATCAAGAAAATCTAAAATCTTTAAGAGGAAAAATTTCTCTTGTAGCAGGTGGACCACCTTGTCAGGGCTTTTCAATGGCAGGGAGAAGGAAAGAAGAAGATGATAGAAATAAATTAATAGACTCTTATATAAAATTTATTGAGCTTGTTCAACCTAACATTTTATTCTTTGAAAATGTAAGAGGTTTCACTATTGGTTTTAAAAATGGTAATAAAAGAGGGGAAGCATATTCTGTTTATGTAGTAAATAAGTTAAAGCAACTTGGTTATGATGTAAAAGGTAGAATAGTAGATTTTTCAGAGTATGGAATTCCTCAAAAAAGACAAAGATATATATTAGTAGGAACAAAAAAAAATAATGCAGAAAAGTTTTTTGATCTATTAGTACAGAATAAAGTAAACTTTTTTAAATCAAAGAATTTAGAAAAAGACACTGTATCTCTAAGTGATGCCATTTCTGATTTATTACAATCCCATGGAACAGAAGAATCTCCAGATACTAAAAATTTTAGAGCAGGTATTTATGCAAAAGCAGCAACAAGCTACCAAAAACTAATGCGCAAAGATAAGAATCTTACAAAGAAAATAGCAAGTAGTCATAGATTTGCAAATCATAAAAAAGAGACTATTGAAAAGTTTCAATACATTTTAAATTTTGGACGAGCAAATAAAAATATATCAGATGAAATAAAAG
>CAZAJU010000198.1:0-2031 GCA_964485455.1 uncultured Tissierella sp. | reverse complement strand
TTTGCTACTGAATTAAGTGATGCTAGCGCTCCATTTGAATCACGTCCATGCATAGGGTTAGCGCCTGGGGCAAAGGCTTCTCCCTTCTTTCTTCCATCAGGAGTAGACCCTGTTTTCTTTCCATATACCACATTGGATGTAATAGTAAGAACTGAAAGTGTATGCTCTGCATTTCTATAGGTTGGGGTCTTTTTCAATTCATTGCAAAATTTACTTACTATATCTACTGCAATACTATCTACCCTATCATCATCATTTCCATATTTCGGAAAATCACCTTCTATTTCAAAATCTATCGCCAATCCATTTTCATCTCTAGTTGGCTTTACCTTAGCATACTTTATTGCACTTAAGCTGTCAGCTACTATGGATATCCCCGCTATGCCAAAAGCCATATATCTATGAACACTAGAATCGTGTAGTGCCATTTGTCCCTTTTCATATGCGTATTTATCATGCATATAGTGGATTGTGTTCATAGTATTAACGTACAAGCCCGCCAACGACTCCATTACCCTATCAAAATTATCCATAACCTTTTCATAATCTAGCACTTCATCGTCAATTGTATCTATTCCATCTATTACCTTGATTAATGAACCATCTTTGTTTTTCTTCATCTCATCAACACCACCGTTAATAGCATAAAGTAGAGCCTTCACTAAGTTTGCCCTAGCTCCGAAGAATTGCATATCCTTACCGACTCTCATTGCAGATACACAACAAGCTATAGCATAGTCGTCACCATATATTGGTCTCATAAGGTCATCATTCTCATACTGAATTGAGCCAGTTTCTATACTCAATTTTGAACAATATGATTTGAAAGCTTTAGGTAAATCATTGGACCATAGAACTGTCATATTAGGTTCGGGTGCCGGCGTTAGGTTAGTAAGAGTATGAAGAAATCTAAAGGATGTCTTAGTTACAAGACTTCTACCATCTTCTCCCATACCCCCTATGGACTCAGTAACCCAGGTAGGATCTCCTGCAAAAAGCTCATTATATTCAGGCGTTCTTAAGTGTCTAGCCATTCTAAGCTTTATAACAAATTGATCTATTAACTCTTGAGCTCTAACTTCATCTATTAATCCTAATTTTAAATCTCTTTCTATATAGATATCTAAAAATGTAGTATTTCTTCCTAAGGACATTGCAGCCCCATTATTTTCCTTTATGGCAGCTAGGTATCCAAAATATAAGAATTGAATTGCTTCCTGTGCATTCTTTGCTGGCTTTGAAATATCAAATCCATAAGATAAGGCCATTTCCTTAATTTCATCAAAGGCTCTTATCTGTTCAGATAATTCTTCTCTATGTCTTATTAGGTCCTCTGTTGTGTTTCCCTTTGCATTTTCCTTGTCAATTATCTTTTGACTCTTTAGGAAATCGATACCATAAAGTGCAATTCTTCTATAGTCACCGATAATTCTACCCCTTCCATAGGCATCAGGAAGACCTGTTAACAAACCTACACTTCTAGCTTTTCTCATTTCATTTGTATAAGCATCAAAGACCCCTTGATTATGAGTTTTTCTATAGTTATTGAAGTGGTCTTCAAGTCCATCATCCATCTTTGTGCCATATGCTTCAAGACTGTCCTTTACCATTTTATAGCCGCCATAAGGATTTACTATTCTCTTTAAAGGAGCATCTGTTTGATATCCAACTATAAGCTCATTTTCCTTATCTAAATATCCTGGTTCATAGGCATTTATACCTGAGAATCTAGATGTATCTATATCTACATGTCCACTCATTATTTCAGCTTTTATCATTTCCTCAGCCTTATTCCAAAGGTTTTTAGTTCTAAGTGATGGTCCAACCAGGAATTCCTCACCTCCTAAATAAGGAGTATAGTTCTTATTGATAAAATCCCTAACATCTACGTTGTCAGTCCAATTTCCTTTAACAAATCCTTCCCACTGTTTCATTTTAATCATCCTTTCTACTTTTGTTTAATTTATATTTACTAAGCTCCGTTACTCTTGACTTAATTATATAGACACAAATTTTATAATGCAGTGACCC
>CAZAJU010000197.1:0-2034 GCA_964485455.1 uncultured Tissierella sp. | reverse complement strand
TATCCAGCTAGTAAAAGACTGCCTGGAGCTGCGAATATTGCTATTGAAGCAAATGCAGGTTCTGGAATTTCCTTTACTACAAAAATTCTCTTAGCTACGATAGGTATTAGAATAAAATAGGATGCAAATCCTATCCAGAAAGCTAATTGGCCTAGAGGTTGCATTTCAAAAGCAGGGGCAGTTACGCTTGCAACAACTATACCTACATAAACGATGAACCAAGATGCAAATACTTTCTTAATATTAAATTTGGCTACAAATTTAACTGTAAACCAAATCATAAGAATAACATGTAGGCCAACCCCTATAACCCATACTGCAAAAGCTGCTGACCCTATAAATGGTTTTAAATATGTAGCTAACAGCATTATTGCCATTGACAAAGTAGGGAATACACTAGCCACTACAGGATTTTCAAGTGCTTCTTTTACGCCTTTTGGAAACATTATGATCTTAGCTAAGACAAGTATTAGAATAATGCCGGAAATAAGTCCAAAGACGTTTCTTAATCCATTACTATAGGATTGTACAAGGTTGCCTAAGGCTGCAAAACCTAGCATAAGTCCTGTGATTGGCAATGGAAGTTTTTTAAGAATTTGACTCACAACTATCACTCCTTTTATTTAATTGTATCAACCATAAGTGTAACATAATAATTACTTGATTAAAAATTGATAAAATTTATCGAAATTTGTTTAATTATAGATATAGTAAATACTTGATTAATTCACAATTCACTAGAAAAACAAACTAAGCAATATGCACAAAATAAAAATCACTATTTGGCATCCTACTTAATATCACAATGCAACATCATGAAATTAAATAGAATATGAGTAAAGCCAATTCCATATTCTCATATCCCGCTTAAATTTTCATTTTAAATTAAATAAATTTTAAAATCAATCAAATGGGTATAAACTATAGGTAGACTAAGAAGTTGCTAATAAAAATATATTATATTGGAGGTCGTTTTATGGGACTAATTAAAGCTGTAGCTAGTGCAATTGGTGGATCTTTGGCAGATTCTTGGCTTGAGGTAGTTGAACCCGATGATATGGGGGATAATACGGTTTTTACATCTGGAGTTACTGTTAGAAAAGATGATAGAAGGGGATCCAATAGGAAGGGAACTGCTGATACCATCTCCAACGGGTCCATAATACATGTTTATCCTAATCAGTTTATGATACTTGTAGATGGAGGTAAGGTCGTAGATTATACAGCAGAAGAAGGTTATTATAGGGTGGATAATTCTTCATTACCATCTTTATTTAATGGAAGCTTCAAGGAGGCTTTAAAGGAATCCTTTGAAAGGATTAAATTTGGAGGAGTAACTCCTACGGCTCAAAGGGTCTTCTATATAAACCTTCAAGAGATTAAGGGAATAAAGTTTGGGACTCCTAATCCATTAAATTACTTTGATGATTTCTATAATTCAGAACTATTCTTAAGGACCCATGGTAATTATTCAATAAAAATTACAGATCCTCTTTTATTCTACATGGAAGCAATTCCAAGAAATGAGAGAAAGGTGGAGATTCAGGATATTAATGAGCAATATTTATCTGAATTTCTTGAAGCTCTTCAATCTGCTATGAATCAGATGTCCATCGATGGGATTAGAATTTCCCATGTTGCATCTAAGGGTAGAGAGCTAAGCAAATATATGGCGGATATCTTAGATGAAGAATGGAGAAAGCAAAGAGGTATGGAGATTCAGTCAGTTGGAATATCCAGTATATCCTATGATGATGAATCTAAGGAATTAATCAACATGAGAAATAAAGGTGCTATGCTTGGAGACCCATCTGTGCGTGAAGGTTATGTTCAAGGCTCTATAGCTAGAGGAATTGAAGCTGCAGGCTCAAATGAAGGCGGGGCGGCTCAAACATTTATGGGAATGGGAATGGGTATGCAGACTGGTGGAGGATTTATGGGTGCTGCATCCGCATCCAATCAAAAACAAATGGAAGATGAAAGGAACAAGGCTCCTGGAGTCAAAGAGGTTTCCAAAAAGGAATGGTTCTGTAC
>CAZAJU010000196.1:0-2041 GCA_964485455.1 uncultured Tissierella sp. | reverse complement strand
AGTCCTCTATTATCTTTATTATTTTTTCTCTATATCCGATACCCACCATAATATAAAAATTTCCTAATACAGCCATTATTGAGAAAAATGGCATCTTTTCTAAATAGTCCGGTTCGAGTAATATACCTATACCATATCTTTGACATTTAAATATTGCCCTTGTAGTTCCTTCTATTTTAAAAGCATATCATTTAGAATCAAACATAGCTATATCATCCTTTCATTTTTTATAATAGTGGGACTTATCTTTTCCGTAAAATCTTTTCTATGGCTTTTCCCTTGGGTTCATTGATGTGGTTATTTTGGGTTCAGATATTATTTTAGTCTATACGTTGTACCGGGGCCTTTACCTAGCTTTTCTATTATACCTTTGTCTACCAGATTATTTATTAATCTGAGAGTTTTTGATTTATTAAAGCCTGATTTGTCTTCTATTTCACCCCTTGAAAGTTCTATTTCATCACCTAAAATTTTAAAAACAAGGGCTTCATCCTCTAATAAATTGGACATACCCACATTCAAAATAGGAAGCACTATATTTATACTGTTGTTTTTTACATCAAAACTTGGTTTAGAAATACTATTGGAGTATTCATTGTTTATTCTCATGATTCCGGTTCCAAACCTCTCAATAATGTTTAGCCTATAAAATATCCCTGCTATGATTGGATTTCTCAATACTGAAATATTTCCCAACAAGTATTCTTCTTTAGAAATACCCTCTGGTAATCCACCCGGTGAAATAACTTCTATTCTATCTTCATACATGTATATTTGTATATTTGAGTTTACATCCCAAATTCTATGAACAATTGCATTTGCCAGTGATTCCCTGAAAGCTTCTTTAGGTATTAATTCTCTCTGCATTCTATTAAATCCTTCAATTTCTTCGTATTGGTAGTATTGCTCAAAAATTTCTATAGCTCTATCATACTGAGACAATAGAGAAACTTTAGTTAAAGTTTCCCTATATAGAATTTGATTTATGTTTTTTCCAAACCTAACTATATCAATTCCGGAAAATTCAATATCGTTTCTGTCTGCAAGTAGTTCAGCAGCAAAATTATAGTATCCATCTTTATTGTATAAATTTAAGGTTCTAAGGATATCTAAATTTATATTTTTTATTCCTGCTTTTCCAATTAATTTAGATTCTAATACACCAAATACTAAATATTGTGAAGACGCTTTTCTTTCCTCATAGTTCATATTTATTCCTTCAATGGCCAATCTTCGCAATTCAAACCTATCTACTTCTATAGTTGATGTATCAGATCTTTTATAGGCCTTTCCATTATAAAAATAAGGTGTATCTCTTCCCTTTTTAATATTTAAAACAATAGTAATTTTATCCTCAAGCTCTTCTATATCAATTCTAAAGTCTGGAACAGGAACTATAGAATCATTTATCATGTTCTCTATTCTTAGACATTCATCATCTGCATTTTCTATTCCAATTATCTCTCTATTATCGGTAATTCCAAATATTATCTTTCCATCATTGTAATTTGCATAAGCACTGACTGTTTTTAAGAATGTTTTTGTTACTTCTCTTTTTAGTTCTAAATTAAACCCTTCTCTTATTCCCATTTCACAACCCCCTAACATTCTTAACACAATCGTAGCATAATTAACAGCGATTTGCAACGATATTATTATCGCCGCACTTATCGTTGCATTATCGTGATTTTATCGTTCTATCGTTCCAAAACGATTGAAACGATAGATTAAGAAGACCAAACATTACTCCTTGAAAATATTCTATTCCTACTTTTTCGAGTCTGCCCCATTCTTCACTCTAACGTAAATTCTGCAGCCACAAAATCATCATTGACACCTTCTAGGAAAGGACCTTGATACAACTTTTCATTAATCTTCTTTTCCAACCAAAAAGGTTCACCATAAATAACCCATTTCTCAGAATTTTTTTTAAAACTGCCCAATCCTCATAAATTGCACGAAGATCTTCATCTAGATAGATAAGAGCTTTTTTCTTTAATAAATAGCATTGTTCATCTAGTGAGTCTACACCAATTCACAA
>CAZAJU010000195.1:0-2049 GCA_964485455.1 uncultured Tissierella sp. | reverse complement strand
CTTTTTGAACTTCAGCTACTAAATATGTGTAAACTCCGTCTGGTCCTTTAATTGCTAGTATTTCGTTTGGATTTACTGATCCTTCTGTTATTTGATCTCCTGCTGCTATTTTGTCTCCATCTTTAACACGTACTTTTGATCCAAATGGAATTACATATGTTTTTGAATCTTCTTTTGAAGTTACTGTAACTTCTTTTTTCTTCTTTTCTTGAGTTATTGTTACTTTTCCAGCGATTTCAGAAATTATTGCTAATCCCTTTGGCTTTCTTGCTTCAAATAACTCCTCAACTCTAGGAAGACCTTGTGTAATATCTCCTCCTGCAACTCCACCTTCATGGAAAGTTCTCATAGTAAGCTGTGTACCAGGCTCACCAATTGATTGTGCTGCTATAATACCAACTGCTTCTCCTATTGTAACTTTTTGTCTTGTAGCTAATCCCATACCATAACATTTAGCACATACTCCGTGTTTTGTTCTACAACATATACTTGAACGAACTTTAACCTTTGTATATCCTGCTGCCACTATTTGCTCAGCTATTACATCTGTTATCATTGTATCTGTATCTACAATAACCTTTTTAGTTTTAGGGTCAATAATTGGTTCTTGAACATATCTACCAAGTAATCTTTCTTCTAATTTTTCTAGAATTTGATTTCCATCTTTAATATCTTCAACTTCTATTGAGTCATGTGTTCCGCAATCATCTTCTCTTACTATAATATCTTGTGAAACATCAACTAATCTTCTTGTTAAATATCCAGAATCGGCTGTTCTTAAAGCTGTATCTGCTAGACCTTTTCTACCACCATGTGATGATACGAAATATTCTAGTGCATCTAATCCTTCTCTAAATGATGAACGAATTGGAATTTCTACTGCTTTACCTTGAGTGTTAGCCATAAGACCTCTCATACCTGCAACCTGTCTTAACTGACTCATATTTCCTCTGGCTCCTGATGTTGCCATCATATAAATTGGGTTCATTTCATCAAAATTTGCTTCCATTGCTTTAGAAACATCATTTGTAGCTCTATCCCATACTTTAATTACAGATTCATATCTTTCATCATTTGTAATTAAACCACGTTTATATTGTTTAGATATATCTTCAACTTGTTTTTCTGCATCTTCTAATATTTTTTCTTTTTGTTCTGGCACTTCAACATCTGCTATAGAAACTGTTATAGCTCCTTTTGTTGAATACTTAAATCCTGTTGCTTTTATATAATCTAACACTTCTGCTGTTCTTGATAAACCATGTACACTAATACATTTTGCAACTATTTTTCCAAGGTTTTTCTTGATTACAGGAAAACTTATTTCTAAATCAAATTCATGCTCTGGATCTGTTCTATCTATAAATCCTAAATCTTGTGGTATTCCTTGGTTATATATTACTCTACCAACTGTTGTTTCTATTGTTTTGCTTCTTACATCCCCATTTTCAAGTTCTTTAAACATTTTAATTTTTACTTTAGCATGTAAACCTAAATCTCCATTTGCATATGCCATTAAGGCTTCGTCTGTATCTTTAAAATACATTCCTTGACCTTTTTCTCCTTGTTCTTCCATTGTTAAATAGTAACTACCTAAAATCATATCTTGTGTAGGTACTGTAACTGGTTTACCATCTTGAGATTTTAAAAGGTTATTTACAGATAACATTAAATATCTTGCTTCTGCTTGTGCTTCTGGTGATAATGGAACGTGTACAGCCATTTGGTCACCATCGAAGTCAGCATTAAATGCTGTACAAACAAGTGGATGTAATTTAATTGCTCTACCTTCTACAAGTATTGGTTCAAATGCTTGGATACCAAGTCTATGTAAAGTTGGAGCACGGTTTAACATTACTGGATGATCTTTAATAACATCTTCTAATATATCCCATACTTCTGGTTTTAATCTTTCTACCATACGTTTTGCATTTTTAATATTATGTGCTAATCCACGTCCTACTAATTCTTTCATAACAAATGGTTTGAATAATTCAACTGCCATTTCTTTTGGAAGTCCGCATTGATAAATTTTAAGTTCTGGTCCAA
>CAZAJU010000194.1:0-2101 GCA_964485455.1 uncultured Tissierella sp. | reverse complement strand
AATATGTATGTTTGGGATGATTGAAGCTATATCATTGATTCATAAAGAAATGGTATTAGTTATTTTAAATCAATTAAACATATTGATTTCAATATTTCTGGTGTTTACATTTTCACCAGTAGCATCAAGAAATAAACCCTTGTCCAAAAACGAAAGAACTTCATTTAGAAGAAAGAGCAGAATTATTACCCTTATAATTTCATCTATACTGATATCCCTAATACTATTTTGTAGAGTAAGTATCAGATATTCAATAATTTGTTCATCGGCATTATTGGTACAAGCTTTAACCTTAATTCCAATTTTAAACAGAGAGGAGGATATAATTGAAAAAAATTAAAAAAAGTTTTCTTAACCCTATTGCTTCAATGCTTGGTTTATTAGTATTGTCAGTGGCTGAAGCCAGTTTGATGACAACATGCTGGTGGCTGTTATATCAGCCGAAAGTGCTTGATTCATTGAGAAAATAATTGAGGTATAAGAGTTAAGAATCTAAGTTTTATGGTATGAGATTTAAGTAATTATGAGATTGTAAAATCGCAATGTAATTTTGTAGGACAGATCTAAGTTTTGTTATTAAGCAAAC
The DNA here is from genome assembly GCA_964485455.1 of uncultured Tissierella sp. GTDB lineage: Bacteria > Bacillota > Clostridia > Tissierellales > Tissierellaceae > Tissierella_B. Next base: position 1,515 of record CAZAJU010000194.1, on the reverse strand, counting down.
ATTATTGCATGGTACGGCATTATCAGAGGAAATGACTCAGGAACATTCATTATAGGGAAGATCTAAATAACTATTTATGCACAAAGTAGCTTGTCTTGAGGTTGCCCTATAACACAATGAATAAAATTCAATTTAATAATGGAGGTTTTTAAAATGAAAAAAGTCGTAGCGTTAAGTTTGGTTATACTAAGCCTTTTTAGTAATATCTCAATAGCTTTTGGTTCCTCGGATAATATTATAGATAATAGTCAGGTTCCTGCATTGAATGAAATTAATACATAAGCGTTAAATGAATTTAAGAAAAATAATATCCAAGTTAATGTTACCGAAGACAACAAAATAGTATTAGAGAATAATGATGAAGAGACTATAAAGATTGCCAATGAGATTCTTGAAGCCTCAATGAGTTCTTATCCAGGACCATGGGTGAAAATGAATAATTATAGTTATAGTACTAGTAAAAAGTTCAGGGCTGCAACTAAAACAGCATTTGCTACAGTACTTGAATCTTGGATAGTCGAAAGAGTGTATTTGCCTTCCACGTTGGCTGCTAGAGCTGCTGCTGCTTTTGGGACATACTATTTTGTAGCAACTGATGAAGAGAATGTATATTATTTTAAAGAATATCATTATAGAGAACTAAGTGCTGGATATTTTGATTCGTTAGGTAATTTTATTGGGGACTATCAAATTAGGAAGACAGAAAGAACAACTCGTAGTAGTGGCGGTACTGGTGGGCAAACTTATGTACAATATAAATATTCTAGTATAGTAACTCCAACTTTTTAAAGTAAACATTATTTTTTAGTTTATCAATTTTGTTGAATTTATTAAATTAGATACTTTAAAAAATGATAAAGGTATACTGTAATAGTAGGTGTTTGTATATTGATTGCATATGAATAACTATACATTTGGTTTTTAATAGCGAAAAATTAAATTGATCTTAAAACTCTATCAAGAGAATGACTTGACTTTATTCGAAATAATTTTCTAAAGCCAACCGATTGATGATTGGTTGGCTCATTACTTCAAGGGGGAAATTTGATGTTCTTTATGAATTTATTTTTGTATACATTGTTCTTCTTAGTTTTTAATATATTTTTTATAGATATAGAGATGGAGAAGGCTATTGTTATTGCAATTGTAAGCTATTCTGTTTCCAAAATGATTACTAATCTACTCCGTAAATTCAAGCAAAATAATAATAAAAAAGATAATTGAGGAAAATACAATTATTAAGAAGATGAGATTACTGTGAAGAAAATGGTAGTAACTACTTTAAATCAATTAAACATATTGATATCTATATTTCTGGTGTTTATATTTTCACCGGTAGCATCAAGAAATAGACCCTTGTCCAAGAATGAAAGAACCTCATTTAGAAGAAAGAGCAGAATTATTACCCTTATAATTTCTTCTATACTGATATCCCAAATACTATTTTCTAGAGTAAGTATCAGATATTCCATGATTTGTTCATCGGCATTATTGGTACAAGCTTTAACCTTAATT
>CAZAJU010000193.1:0-2113 GCA_964485455.1 uncultured Tissierella sp. | reverse complement strand
TAAAGTTATTAGTAGACTATGGAGTTAATTCAAAGGAATTTAAAAATGCGGAGCAGATTATTGATATGGTGACTTTTGACTATATGACGATTGATTGCATATTTTCAAGTGAAGATACATATAAGACATTTGACTTTGATTACGATGTTTTTGACTATATGAAATCAACCGAAGGTAACATTTCCAAACGGAATACAAGTTTGCGGTTTGTGAAAGCAGATGGAAAAGCTTTGATTTCAAGAATAAATGTACCTGTAAGCTATTTTGGATAAATATCTAGAGATAATCTACAGTTAATATGAAGAAGTATGAAATATAAGGCTATGTGTAAAAGACTTAATAAAAAGCCTTAATAAACATAGTATACGAGGAAGTGATAAGTTGAAATTAGTTTTAATAAATTTATATGATTTTGTTGACCTTCAGAAGAATTCTACACCATTGGGAATACTTTCACTTGGAACAATAATCAAAGATGACCCTGGAATTCAAGGAAAGGTTATAGACTTTCATAGAATCTATGAAAACAATATCCTTAATAAATCAGAAATATTATCTGAAAACATACAGAATTGCTATCAATACATCATGCAACATACTCCAGATATTATAGGTATGTATACAATGCACAACACATTGCATATAGCTATACTACTTGCCCAAGAATTTAAAAGAAAAAATCCCGAGATTAAAGTTATGCTAGGGGGACCTCAGGCATCTTTGTGTGCAGAAGAAATAGTTACTAAGATTGATGCAATTGATGCTATTGGAATTGGTGAAGCTGAGTATACTATAATTCCAAATCTGTGGGCTTTAAAGACAGGATGTTATGATGATGCAGTTGGCATATGTTATAGAGAAGATGGAAAAGTAAAATACATTGAGAACAAGAATTTGATACCCAACTTAGAAGAGTTGCCTTTTATTGACTATGATTTATTAGGTTTTCCAGTTGAAAAACATATGAGCATCGATGTAGGTAGAGGATGCAGCTTCAGTTGCTCATTTTGTTCCACCAAGAATTTTTGGAAGAGAAAATTTAGGGTAAAATTAGCTCAGAGAATTTTTGATGAAGTTAAACTTTATCATGATAGTTATGGTATAAGATCCTTTTCTTTCCAACATGATTTATTCGTAGCTAATAGGTCACTGATATTCGAGTTGTGCAAATTAATAAAGGAAAGTAGTTTAAAGATAGACTGGTGGTGTAGTTCGAGAATTGACACAATTGATGAAGAGTTGATTGATGAAATGGCATCTGCTGGTTGTGCGGGAATTTATTTTGGTATTGAAACAGGCTCGCAAAGAATGCAACAAATTATAAATAAAAATCTTAAGCTAGATCAATTAGATTCTTTAATTGAAGTATTAAAAAGGTATAATGTTAAACCAACCTTTTCTTTCATCTATGGGTTTCCAGAAGAAAATGAAGAAGACTTAAATGAAACTTTAGATATGCTTTATAGATTATATAATTCCTTTAAGGTGAGACATAAAAAAAGAATGGTAGAATTACAGTTGCATAAGTTGATATTTCTTTCGGCTACGGAACTGACTGATAAATATATTGGTAAGTTAGAAAAGACAGAAGATTATCATACTGATGCCAGTTTAAGTTTAAGTATCTGGAGTGATTCATATTTAAATGAATTAATACAAGATAAATCTATTTTTCCACATTTGTTTGATTACAAAACAGACATTCGACATGACTTTAAATATTTAGATTTGGCATTTAATACGATTTTCATGAACTCAATTGATTATTATGAAGGTACTTATAGACTACTATTAAATTACTTTGGGAAAAACCATGTTAAGGTTTTCCATGCTTTTAGAACTATTATAACAGAAAAGGAAATAAAGGCATGTTATCACTATTATCATAACAATCTTGCTATGTTTTTAGAAACAGTATTTTCAGTTATACGAAAATTTGTGAATAACTATGATTTTGGTTCTAGTTCAACAGGTATAAAAGAGATGTTTGAATTTGAAATGTTTACTTATGAGTTTGTTAAGCCTAAGCCTGAAAGCCAGAAAGGCTCGAACTATACACTTAGTTATGAGCATGATGTATTTGAAGCAAAAAAGTATTGCCTTGATGTGCTTG
>CAZAJU010000192.1:0-2135 GCA_964485455.1 uncultured Tissierella sp. | reverse complement strand
CTTGCTTACATAGCTTTTGGGTACGTATTCAAGCCAAACAGTCTGCCAGATGCCCGTTGTGCGTGTATAGCTGCAGCCAGAACTGCTATAGCGCTTGGATTGTTTGCCAGAAGGTTGCGTTCCACTTGATAGGTCATTTTCAGCTGATACAACCAGTATATTCTCACCGTGCTTTGTACTATTTGTGATGTCTACCTCGAAGGATGAATAGCCACCCTGGTGCGCTTTTACATGTACACCATTGATCCAAACATCTACCGAATAATTCACCGCGCCGAAATGAAGCAGTATCCGTCCGACTTTCCATTCCGCAGGAATCGAAAAGCTTCTTTTGTACCACACGCAAGGCATAAAATCGATATACTCGATGCCCGAGAGCTTGCTCTCCGGGCAGAAAGGCACCATAATCTGGCGATCAAAGCAGCCAGTATTATAAAACGCACGCTCCTTGCCGCTTTTACCATGATCCAATAAAAACTCCCATGTGCCATTGAGATTGATCCATGAATCCCTATAAAACTGAGGCCGCGGATGCTCAGGCCTAGGTACTTGATGTTCTGTCAGCATACTATCACTCCTTTACTGAGCCAATGGTAATACCGCTCATAAAGTACCGTTGCATTATGGGATAGATACAGATAATGGGGAGTGTTACAATCATAGTAGTGGCAGCACGCACAGATTGCGGAGTTAGCTTCCTGAATTTATCCAACGCTGCCACTGAGTCTTCAATCATACTCAGCGCCTCCACTTCCAGTAATATACGACGCAGGTATATCTGCAACGTATCATACTTGCCGCTTGGCACATATATGGATGTATCAAACCATGCGTTCCATTGATCCACAGCACAATACACAGCAATGGCCGCAAACACAGGGATGCAAGTCGGAATAACAATTTTAAGGTATATATTCATCTCGCTGGAACCATCAATACGGGCTGCTTCGAATAATGCCTCCGGCAGACCATAAATATAAGAAGACATAATCAGCATGTAGTAAGCACTGAATAACGAAGGAATAATATAGACCCAGAATGAGTTGTACAGCCCTATTTGAATATAGGCCAAATAGGTGGGAATCAAGCCCGCAGAAAAATACATGGTGATTAAAAACGCACGCCGTATAAATTTGCGGCCGGAAAACCAGCGTATGGTCGTAATATATGCCAGCAAGCCCGTGCAAAATAATGTTCCAATGGTACCTATGACTACTCGAATCAACGAAATTATCGCAGCCTTAGAAATACGCGTATCTTGTAGAATCATCTGATACGCTTCCATATTAAATCCTATTGGTGAAATAGAAATATTGCTGACCGGGGTAATTGAAAGATCGCTGAAGGAAATGCAAAGCTGATTCCAGAATGGAAAAACAACCAGCGCCGTCAACATAAGCAGCAATAATACATTCAAAACATCAAAAAGACGTGTGCCAAATGTTTTTTTGTAGTATGTGTCCATTTGTCAAGCCTCCTTATAGAACTGATAAGTCAAATGCCTTACGGGATAGGGCATTGGCAGAGAAGACAAGCGCAGTGGAAATAATCCCTTTCATCAATCCCACAGCGGTTCCGTAGGAGTAATTGCCTTGCTGCACCCCGTATTTATAGGCATATGTATCTATCACTTCATAATATGTACGTGTCATATCATTGCCTAAAAGCAGTTGTTGTTGGAAGCCTGCATTCAGTATTCCCCCCAATTGCAGTATGCCAAGAAGTACAACGGTGGTGCGAATGCCCGGTAAGGTAATGTGCCAAATTTGACCAGTGCGAGTCAATCCATCCACGGCACCAGCCTGGTATAACTCTCCATCGATTCCCGAAATGGCAGATAAGTAAACGATTGATGAAAAGCCTACACTTTTCCATATATTCGAAACTGTCAATATAGACCAGAAGTATTGACCTCGCCCCAACCAGTTGATGTTTTTATCGATCACACCTAATGCAACCAGAAGCTTATTAATTATACCTTCTGTGTTTAGTAAAGAAAACAGAATACTGGCCGCCACCACCCATGAAATAAAATGCGGCAGATAGCTGATTGTCTGCACAGTTTTTTTAAATTTCTGATTTTTCAGTTCATTGAATAATAAACAATCAAAACATGTATATATTTATGTTGATGA
>CAZAJU010000191.1:0-2137 GCA_964485455.1 uncultured Tissierella sp. | reverse complement strand
TAGGGACTCTCACCCTTTAGATTACGCCCATGCTGGGCGCACAAAAAGATGCTATTTTATATCAATATAAAATAGCATCCCAACATTTAATTATTTAGTTGTTTTCACAAGCCATTACTACCTGGTTTAATAAAAGAGTAGTAGTTACACTTCCCACACCACCTGGTACAGGAGTTATCTTATCTACAAGATTTACTACATTTTCATAATCAACATCTCCACTAAGCTTTCCATCTTCTGTCATACTTACTCCAACATCGATAACTACAGAATCTTTAGTAAAGAACTTTTCAGTAAAGAATTTTGGTTTACCAAGTGCAGTTACTACAACATCTGCGTTTCTTGTGATTTCTTCTAGGTTCTTAGTTCTTGAGTGACAAATAGTAACAGTAGCATTTTTCTCTAGTAGCATCATTACTAGTGGCTTACCAACTACCATCGATCTGTTAACTACAACTACGTTTTTACCTTCTAATGGAATTTCATTGTAAAGAAGTATTTCCATAGCTGCCTTTGGAGTAGCAGGAGAAAATCCTGTAATATCTCCTTCGAATATCTTCTCTAGGTTTAAAGGATGCATACAGTCAACATCTTTAGCCGGACTTATAGCATTTCTAATTTTCTCTTCATCAATATGTTTAGGTAGTGGTCTAAACAAAAGAATTCCTGAAATTTCTTTATCATTATTTAATTCTTCCATAAAAGAAACTAATTCTTCTGTAGTCATATTAGTATCTTTTTCAAATACTTTGGATTTAATACCAATTGCATCGCAATTCTTAATAGCACTTTTCTCATAGGAAACATCACTTGGATTATCTCCAAGTCTAACAATTCCAAGAGTAGGATATTTACCACTTGCCTCTAATTTTTTTATTCTTTCAATCATGTCTTCTTTAATCTTTGCAGCAACTACATTGCCCTTTAGTATTTCAGCCATTATTCAACCTCCAAAAAATCGTTATTTAATAGTCATAAACATTATAGCATATATTTTAGTAATTTAAAACATTGGTAATGATAATTAATCAATAAAGTATTCTTCTTGCAGTTACATATCTCTTTCTATAATAATTTTCATCTATATTATCAATTCTAACTATGGAATTTTCAGAAGAGGCATGTATCATTTTGCCTTTACCTATATAGATTCCTACGTGAGAAATTCCTCTACCAGCTGTATTGAAAAACAATAAATCTCCTGGAATAAGCTGAGTTTTATCCACCTTAATTCCCACTTTAGATTGAGCAGAAGAATTTCTTGGGAGCTCTATTCCAAGCTGGTTTAGGTAAAGTGAGTATATAAGACCTGAGCAATCATAGCCCTTTACTCCTACATCACCATATATATAGGACTCACCTATTAGTTCATATGCTGAACTAATAAGGTTTTTTATATCTCTTTCTCTTATTGAAACTATAGAAATTAGATTGTCATCATAGGATTCTTCATTGTATTTACCATTTACTGTTAAATCTACAATTTCCTTATATCTATAATGTGAAGTTTTAGTCAAATAATCTGAGGTATCTCTCTCTTCGCTGGATTCTCTATTAAATTTCAAAACTTCTATAATATTAAGAACCATGGATATTAGGAGTAAAACTACAAGTATTATTACCAGAACATTTTTTCTCTTCATTATATGCACTCCTAAAGTTTGTACTATTAAATAGATACTTAAGGGAGCTTAGAAATAGAACAAAAAATACAACCTATAAGGTTGTATTTTTATTATGTATAGAGTAAATCTATAAGCCGTGTTCTGTTTATATGGTCATCTATCTAGACCTATTGTTGCCAATAGGTTCATGCGACCTACCTTTGGAACGGCAACGAGCAGCTGCCTTTTTAAGTTCCCTTTTGGTCTTGCTCCAGATGGGGTTTACATAGCCATTTAGTCACCTAAATGCTGGTGAGCTCTTACCTCACCTTTCCATCCTTACCGGAATATCCGGCGGTTTCTTTCTGTTGCACTTTCCTTAGGGTTGCCCCCACTGGGTGTTATCCAGCATCTCGCTCTATGGAGCACGGACTTTCCTCATGCGTATGCACGCGACCAAACAATTTACTCTTTTATTATTATAGCATTTTTTACCTAGCATTGCAAAAGTAATATTATGGTTTATTAGTTTA
>CAZAJU010000190.1:0-2200 GCA_964485455.1 uncultured Tissierella sp. | reverse complement strand
GACCACTTCTTTGCATCCAACATTGAAGAGGTTGTTCAATGGGGTATAAAGATGGAACTAGATTTATTAATTACCGAATCTGCAGGACTTTGCAATAGATGTTCACCCTATATAAGAGAGATTAAAGGTGTTTGTGTAATAGACAATCTTTCAGGTATCAATACACCTAAGAAGATAGGACCTATGCTTAAATCAGCAGATATAGTTGTGATCACCAAAGGGGATATAGTATCTCAGGCTGAAAGGGAAGTATTTGCTTCCAAGGTAAGCAGTGTAAATCCAAGAGCTATGACTATGCATATAAATGGTCTTACAGGTCAAGGTGCATTTGAATTAAGCACACTTTTAATAGACCAGGAAAAGGAAATAGATTCAGTTCAAGGTATGGAATTAAGATTCCCTATGCCAGCTGCCTTGTGCTCCTATTGTTTGGGAGAAACCAGAATAGGTGAGGCTTATCAAATGGGAAATGTTAGAAAGATGGATTTAGGTGATGACTATGAGTAAGATGACCATAAGAGAATTAATAGATAAGTACCCTTTTGTAGTAAGCTACCTAGGAGATAATAAGCTAGATATCATAGGCTTTGAAGATAAGACCTTTGATGAATATCTAAACCATTTTTCAGGTGAGGAAATTGAAAACTGGGCTATAGATAAGGAAAGGCTTAAAGATGACCTTGAAGCATATATTCAAAGCATGAAGGAATTCTTAGGTATAAAGGACGATACAAGTATTAGTTCTTTAACCATAATAGCTGGCCATGATAAATCCAAAAATCCTGAAGGATTTGAGGAGTTTACCATAAATAAATCTGAAATAGTGTCTATAGTAGGGCCAACTGGCTCAGGAAAGAGTAGACTTTTAGCAGATATAGAATGGACTGCTCAAAAGGATACACCTACAGGAAGAGCAATCCTCATAGATGGTGAAAAACCAGATATGAAGTGGAGGTTTTCATCTAACAATAAGCTGGTGGCTCAACTTTCACAGAACATGAACTTCGTAATGGATTTGACAGTTAGGGAATTTATTGAACTTCATGCACAGAGCAGACTAGTTGAAGATGTAGAAGAGACCACACAAAGGATTATAGAAGCAGCAAACAACTTAGCTGGAGAAAAGTTTGACCTTGAAACTCCAGTAACTGCCTTAAGTGGTGGTCAATCAAGGGCTTTAATGATAGCAGATACAGCTATTCTTAGTTCTAGCCCAATAGTCTTAATAGACGAAATAGAAAATGCGGGAATTGATAGAAAGAAAGCATTGGATTTACTTGTAAGCAAGGACAAGATTGTATTGATGGCAACCCACGATCCAACCCTAGCCCTAATAGCAGATAAGAGAATAGTAATTAAGAATGGTGGAATATCGAAGATAATTGAAACTAGTAAAGAAGAAAAAAAGATTTTGATTGAGCTAGAAAGAATGGATTCAATAATCCAAGGAATGAGAAGTGATCTAAGAGCGGGTCAACAATTAAAAGGAGGAAATTATAATGCATGATGGATGCACAGGAAGTTTTGGAAATGGTAAGGCAGTAGTAGATAAGATAAGAATGATGGGTTTTAATACTAGACCAATGCCAGCAGGAGTTATTATTACTTGTGTTGAATGTGATCAGGATTTTGAAATGACTCACCTTGAAACTAAGTGCCCAAACTGTGGTATGGTTTATGGTGTAACCCCATGCTCAGTAAATAATCCAGAAAGAATCCAAGCGGCTGGAAAAGATTATTAGAAAGAAATACAAATTAAATATGAATTCTAAGTATAATAGTAACCTATGTTACGGATTAAATAAGAATTAGCATATATAATAGCTTTAGTAGATTTAAGAAAACAAATGCTTGTGAAGTTTGTAAGCTGAGTATTTAACTAATGATAGAATACAATAAATATATAATAGGAGGCAATTTAATGAGTGAACAAAAAATGTTTTGTTACCAATGTCAAGAGGCAGCAGGCGGTAAGGGATGTACGAAAGTAGGCGTATGCGGTAAGACAAGTGAAGTAGCAAATTTACAAGACTTAATGATGTATGCTCTAAAGGGAGTTTCACTTTATGGAGTTAAAGCTGACGCAATTGGATTTAAGATGCCAGGTCTTGACAGATTTATAATAGAAAGTCTATTTATGACAATTACAAATGCTAACTTTGACAAGGATAGATTCTTTGCTCAAATTAAGAAGGCATTA
>CAZAJU010000189.1:1458-2215 GCA_964485455.1 uncultured Tissierella sp. | reverse complement strand
CTTAGAACCATATGCATAGATTAGCACTCCCGCTAATCTAGTACAGCCCCTTTAATTATTGATAATTTAACAGACCTGCAATATAAAAACATCATAAAGACGAAGAATGCGATGTATCATAAATATTTATCGCAATCCAACGTTAATGCTTCAGTTGTTAATATTATATATCGATTTATTGATACTCATAAAATCATATTGACCACTAACGGTCGCAAGAATAGGGCAGTAATGGTTTTACAGCATCATGGATTAACAAATATTTTTGATTATATGTTTTTCAAAGAAGACTATAACCAGAAGAACAAATTTCTTCATGTTATAAATTATTTCGGCATCAGTGCCAATTTAATATTTGCATTTGAAAATGATGACGATGAAATAAGAAAGGCCATCGAATCTGGAATACCAGGTAAAAATATCGTAAATGTCAATAACTTGGAAAAGTATGAATACATTCACAATTAATTCTGATGATGAGTATTTACATAGGGATATTCAGGGATTCTATCATATTCCTTACACGGGATATCGAAATTTTGGAAACCCTGACTACTTAAACGATCTGAAAAATACTTTTAATAACTTTTCAGCAGATAAATTAAGTAATGCAATCCAAAAGCTGATAGCTGTGTTAATGAGAGATCTATCAAATTTTGATGAAGATCTAACAATATGTATTGTGCCGAGATCGAAATCTGAAAGTACGTATAACCATAATCAACTGTTATTTAAAAAAGTAGTCCAATACATCATT
>CAZAJU010000189.1:0-1437 GCA_964485455.1 uncultured Tissierella sp. | reverse complement strand
AAGAACAACTCACTTAGCACATACTCAGTTTGCTGGAAACGGCGATATGCCATATCCAGGTATCACTAGAAAAACTTGCACTATTTCTCCTGAAGTAACAGAAAAGGATATTTTGTTAATTGATGACATTTATACATCAAACGTATATATAGATGAAGATGCTATTCAGGCTCTATTAGATAATGGAGCAAACTCAGTTAAGTTCTATGCTGTAGGTAAAACAAGATGAAGTACACAGAAAATGCAGTTAATATCTTAACAGTGATGTCTTGCAAAGGTGTGGGCAGAGCCTGGGTTATTAAAAACCTAAAGGGCAATGAAAGTGTTAGTGAAATAGTTTTATTATTAAATCAAAAAACAAAACAAAACAATATTACCATCGATGAGTTTGAATCCGAAAAAATAATTATCAAAGAAAAATTAGCAGTTTTTGGCGATTGCTGCGATGGCTTATTGGCTATTGGAGATAACGGTTTCCCAAGATATAGGGGAGAAGTAAAAGAAAGTGAAAGGCCTGTTTATTTATTTTATAAAGGAAATGTAAATTTATTAGATATTGATAATAACAACATAGCAGTTATAGGTTTGCTAAATCCAGATGAAGAAATCGAAGCAAGAGAAAAAAAGATAGTTGAGTTAATTGCCAAACAGAATATCGCAGTAGTAAGCGGGTTGGCTTTTGGTTGTGATAGCATTGCTCATCAACAAGCCATGATTAGCGGCAAGACAATAGCAATTTTGCCAAGCCCTCTTAATGATATATTACCAGCAAGAAATAAAGGGTTGGCATATGAAATTGTTGATCAAGGTGGCCTGCTCGTAACTGAATATTATGAAAACTTCAAATCCAAAATGGAATTGAGTAGTCGTTATAAAGAACGCGATAGATTACAGGCTTTGTTTAGCGACACGATAATCTTAGCAGCAAGTTACTCGCAAGACTCAGCAGAACGATGGAACATACATGATAAAAAACTAGATAGCGGAGCTAGATTGGCTATGGAATATGCCAAAAATTACAATATACCCCGTGCTGTAATGTACAACGAAGATATTGATGCTAATAATCCAATGTTTGATTTAAATAGGCAATTAATTGCAGAAGATGAAAATGTTGTTATTTTAACCAAAAATAATTTAAGTAATATAATTAACAACATAAGTAAAAACAAAAACAATAAGTTTTGTAGCACTCAAGCATTAGGCTTATTTGACAACTAGCAAGCGTAGGGTGGGTAACTTGTTACCCACCTTTCATATATTCACACGGGTAGCAAGCCACCCACCCTGCACTGGCGTATTGTTTAATTAGGAGATTTTCAATGAAAAAATTTGCTGTTCTCGTCTCGCTGGCATTGGTTTCTACAGTCTCAGTATCCGCCTCATTTGACTGTAGAAAAGCATCAACTTTTGTTGAAAAAGCAATCTGCTCCGATT
>CAZAJU010000188.1:0-2312 GCA_964485455.1 uncultured Tissierella sp. | reverse complement strand
CAGGTATTGCTTAAGTTCATGGCTATTAGAAGTATTGATGATATAAAATTATCAAGAAGAATAGCAACTATTTGGTGTATTATTTCTTTAGGCGCTGCAGTTTCAATAGGAATAATAGGAAGAATGATTTTTCCAACTGAATTACTAACACAAAGTGCTTCAGAAAGTATCTTTGTTGTAATGTCTACTCACTTCTTTATACCAATATTTGCAGGAGTAGTAATGGCTGGTATACTAGCTGCTACAATAAGTTCAGCGGACTCATATTTACTAATAGCAGCATCAGCCTTCTCAAAAAATATCTATAGTGGAATATTTAATAAAGAGGCTAATGATTCTCAAGTATTAAACCTAACTAGAATAACACTAGTAGTTATATCAATCATAGCTATGATCATTGCAATTGATGAAAATAGTGTAATATTTACAGTTGTATCCTTTGCCTGGGCTGGATTTGGGGCAACCTTTGGTCCAATAATGCTATTTTCACTTTTCTGGAAGAGAGTAACTAGGGAAGGAGCCATAGCTGGAATGGTTGCCGGAGGAAGTATGGTTATTATCTGGAAACTTCTTATCAAGCCTTTGGGCGGCTATTTTGGAATCTATGAATTATTGCCATCTTTTATACTATCATGTATCGTAATATACATCGTATCCTTGATGACAAGAGAGCCATCTAAGGAGATACAAGAGGAATTTGAAACGGCAAGGAATTACAAAGAGGCTTAGTAAAAATTAAAATTAGTATAATGACATAAAAAATGATAAATAGTTTTGCTATTTATCATTTTTTTACGCGTATTGAAAGGAGATAACTACAATATCTTTTTTTTCCATTTACCGCTTAAGATAAAATAAATATAAAATAGAAGGGATACAAATGGTGCTGCTATTATAGAAGCAGGAATTCCCATAAAACCAATCTTTTTAGTCAAGAAAAGTGCCAAAGGGATTCTAATTATAAATTGATTTACTATAACACTAATAAGTGAAATCATGGAGTTCCCTGTTCCTCTAATAAACCCCATAGTTGGATGTAAAAATGCAAATACAAAATATGCAAATAGAATAATTCTTAAATACTTACTACCAAGTGAAATTATTTCTAGATCCTTATCGAAGATCTTAATCAGATTTTCTGAAAGATTAAATATAAAAAAGCTAACAATAGCCACAATAGCAACTGAAAGCACTACAGCTCTCTTTAAAGCTTCAACAGCTCTTTCAGACTTATTTGCACCAATATTTTGAGATGAGAAGGAGGATACGCTTTCTCCTATTGCAACACTTGGAAGATGTACAAAGCTATCTATCTTAATGCATATACCATAAGCTGCACTTGCAGCCAATCCAAAGGTGTTCACAATGCCAGTAAGTGTAGTATTGGCAATGTTTAATAAAAACTGTTGAGTTGCCATTGGTATTCCAACTCTCAGGAGTTCCTTCAAATGTACCTTATTAAGTACCATATCACTTATTTTAAAGTCTATAATGTGCTTATTCTTTTTAAAATAGATAATTCCCAAATTAAATGAAAGTGCTTGAGATATTACAGTAGCAAAAGCAGCTCCAAACACATCTAGGTGGAAATATCTTATAAAAATATAATCCAATATCATATTTGTAAAACCTGCTACAATAACAAAAAGCATGGAGGTCTTTGAGTCTCCAAAGCCCCTTTGAAATGCACCTATTAGATTGTATCCAAGCATAAAGACTATACCTAAAAATATAGTTCTAAGATATATTACTGCATATTTTAATGATTCAGGTGGAGTTTGTACAAGCTTTAAAACTTGTGGAGTAAAAATAAACCCTAAAATGGTTAATAGTACAGCTACTATGAAATAAAAGGCAATAGCTGTATTTCCAACTTCCTTAACCTTTTGGAAGTCTTTATTTCCAACACTTCTAGCAATGATGATTGTAACTCCTATGGAAAATCCGGTAATAGTCATAATCATTATATTCATTATGGGACCGCATACAGCAACAGCAGCAAGCCCTTCCGTACCAACATATCTACCTACAAAGAACATATCCACAGCATTGTACAATGCTTGAAATAGATTTGATACTATCAAAGGAATTGCAAATTTAACTAGATGAATACTTACATTTCCGCTTGTTAAATCCCTATGTAGTTTCATAATAGCCTCCTGATAATTGCATTACCCTTAGTATATTACAGCCATAAGCGATATGCAACTACAGGGATAAAAGGAAAAGGCAAGGAGGGGGAAATCCTTGCCTTTTCCTAATTATGTCTGCTACTTAGGTCATCTAACAAATCAGAGGTTAGCTTGTTAATA
>CAZAJU010000187.1:0-2314 GCA_964485455.1 uncultured Tissierella sp. | reverse complement strand
ATTTCCAACTCCTTTGAGATAGAGTCAATTCTTTATTTATTGTGTTACAATGACTGCATTGTTTACTTGATGGATACCATTTGTAACTGGTAAAATAAAATGGAGAGATTTTGGCAAACAAAAATGGAGAACTTTTCTTAGTTAATATAATAATAGCCCTTACTCTGATAAAATAGTAGTATGTTTTTTCAGAGGAGGTCAGAAAGGTGGTAAAGTTGGACAAGTTTGCTAAAATTAAAGAGCAAAAATTAAATGGATTTAAGAAATCTCAAGCTAGTAGAAATCTTAGTTTAGATTACAAAACAATATCTAAGTACTGGGATATGACTAATGAGGAATATATTAATCTAAATAAGAAGTCAAAAACAAGAACCAAGAAAGCTGATAAATACAAAGATAATATCCTGGAGTGGATAAGTGAAAATAGAGATATGTCAACAGCACAAATTCAGGATTGGCTTCTTGAGAGAAAATATGAATTGGATTTTTCGGATAGGACATTGAGAAATTATGTTAGCGAATTAAGAACAGAATTTGATATTCCTAAGGTTATACCAACTAGGCAATATGAGGCAGTTCCAGAGCTACCTATGGGATTCCAGGTTCAAGCTGACTTTGGTTCTATCTGGTTAAAAAGAAGAGATGGCTCCAAGATAAAAGTATATTGTTTCGCAATGGTTCTATCTCATTCAAGATATAAGTTTCTATGGTGGTCAGATAAGCCCTTTACAACACTTACCTTCATAGATGCACATAATAAGGCATTGGAATATTTTGGAGGTGTTCCAATAGAAATAGTATATGATCAGGATAGGCTATTAACAGTATCTGAGAATAACGGAGATATAATTTATACAGAAGGGTTCCAAAATTACTTGAATGCAGCTAGATTTAAAGTCAGACTATGCAGAGCATTTGATCCAGAGAGTAAAGGCAAGGTAGAAGCTGTAGTAAAATTTGCAAAATACAACTTTGCCAAATATAGAATATTTGAAGATATTACCACATTAAATGAGGATTCATTTAAGTGGTTAGACAGGACGGGTAATAAGAAAGTCCATGAAGTAACAAAAAAGGTACCGGCAGAAGTGTTCACCCTTGAAAAAGAGCACTTAAAGCCAATACCTAATCTGTTTACCAATAAAATTGATAGTAATATTTTAACCTATACAGTAAGAAAAGACAATACTATATCATATAAGCAAAATAGATATCAAGTACCTAAAGGGACGTATAAACCAGGTAAAGAAGTGGAATTAAAGATATTAGATAATGTGATGGATATTGTTGATATGGAGACAGGTGAAATAATAATATCTCACGCAGTATGTTATCTAAAAGGCAAGTTAATAAAAAAGAACCATCCTGAAAGGGATAAGAATATAAAAGTAAAAGATCTTTATCAACAAGCGCTAGAAGCACTAGGTGATAGCGATGAGGCTAGACAATTACTTGATACTATTTACAAAGACAAAAACAGGTATGTGAAGGATCAGTATAATTCAATATTAAAGACAGTCAAGGAATATGATATTACAGTGATAAGGGCTGCAGTAGAGTATTGTATAAAACGAAATATATGCAGTGCTGGTTATCTGAAAGATACATTAGTATATTTGGATGAGAAAAACCAAGAGATTGGTCAAAGTAAGAAATATAAGCCAGTAAATCTTGATGTCCCCTCAAAATACAAAGGAATCAAACCGCAAAACAGAGACATAAACGAGTATATAAATAGCTTTGAGGGGGATAAAGACAAATGGATAAATTAGAAAAGATAAAAGACCTAGCTAAAGAGCTTAATCTTAATCATCTAAGAGTAAATGCAAGTAAAATCATTGAGGATTCAAATAATAGAGATGTTTCTTATCAAGATATGCTTCTTTCAATTTTATGTAGTGAAATAGAACTAAAGGATAAAAAGGCACAAGAGAGAAGACTTAAATTCGCAGGTTTTCCAGTAATCAAGAAGATAGAAGAATTTGATTTTGAATTCCAGAATTCAATAACTAAAAAACAGATAAATAAACTATTGGAAATGGATTGGATTGATAGAATGTATAATCTAATCTTCCTAGGTCCACCAGGTCTGGGTAAGACACACATAAGCATTTCACTAGGTTATAGAGCAATAGAAATGGGATACAAGGTAAGCTTTGTAACCATGGATAGCCTAATGCATGCATTAAAAACACAGGAAATATCAAGAAAAAGCAAAGGTAAAATGAACAGAATATTATCCTCAAGCCTTGTCATAATAGATGAAGTCGGATACCTTCCGATAACAAGAGAAGAAGCAAATCTATTCTTTCAA
>CAZAJU010000186.1:0-2342 GCA_964485455.1 uncultured Tissierella sp. | reverse complement strand
GTTTAATTAATTTATATATTAATTGAACTACCCATTTAAGTTTTTTATCTACACACTTTTCATCCCTGATTATATCTAATGTATGTGGGTAAATAAGAAATAAATTTCCAAATTTGTGTATCAATAATTATAGCTGTAAGAGCATCTAAAACCTATTAAATTACATAAGAAAGGTGATATTATGAAAGATGTTAAATGGTATGGAGGTAAAAGCAAGCAATATTGGATAACAACTTATAACAATCGTATAGTAAAAGCAGTTTGGTTAACTTTATTTATTGGAATTTTAACTGCTATAAAACCATTTATGTTTGGTATGGCAAGTATAATTTTTAACTTAGGTTTATCTTTACCCGAAATATTGATGGAACTTTTATTAACATACACGATTAACACACCTATTTCAATTTTATTAGCTATAATACTTATAGTTTGCTCTATCATGGCTATGAAAGGAAAAATATCAACTCTTAAAATTTCAGCTTTTATTCTCTTAGTAGACTTACTTTCTATAGTACTTTATGTTTTTATAACTAAGCCCTATTCTGATGAAATGTTTATTATTGTTGTTACCCTTACATATAGGATAATATCATTTGCAGTAATAATATTTGCATTAAGGGCTTATACATTCAGAGCGATATTAAGAGAGAAAATGAACGAGGCTGATGAAAAATATGAGAAGGAAAAGAAAACCAACGTCAAATACGTTGAAAATGAAGATCCGTATATTGAAGGGGACATATTCTATTGTCCAAATTGTGGTGCAAAAGTTGACCCAAGTAGCAATTTCTGTGAAGAATGCGGTACCAAATTGGAATAGGTGAAAAATATGATAAAGAACCATAAGTACTTCTATGTTATATCAATAATCTTATCATTAATATTGGGAGTAGGTTGTGAAAATGAAAATAAAGACGAGAAATATGAAAGTCTTTTTTCATTAGGAGAAGGTATGGAGTACAGATCCTTTATTTTTAGAGTAGATAAACCATCAATTACTCCATATCCAGTTAAGATTAATGATTTATACGGCTATACCGTTAACCGACAGGCATCCCATGTAGAAGAGGTAGTCGAAGCAATATTTCAGGAAGCAAAGCCCTTTACGGAAGACCTAGGAGCCGTCAAATTAAATGATAAATGGGGCTATATAAGAATCTTAGATGATGAAACCTATGAATTTGCCATACCTAATTCTTATGAGGGTGCAGAGCCATTTTCAGAAGGACTAGCAGCCATCAAAATTAATGGTCTATATGGGTATATTAATCAAAATGACGAAATTAAAATTAGCCCTGATTTTCTTTCAGCACATTATTTTAATGGGGGTTTAGCAGCAGTTGAGAAAGATAATGGCTGGTCATTTATCGATAAGGATGGAAACATTGTAATTCCAGGACCATTTGAAGAAGCTGAGTCCTTTACACTTTTAACAGATATTTCCCTTGCTCCTGTAAAGCTAAATGGTAAATGGGGTTATATTGACATGAATGGTAATATTATCATTCAACCTGCATTTGATAATGCTTGGGGTTTTGAAGGTTCAGGAAAAGCTGCTGTGATGATTAAAGGTAAGTGGAAATTTATTAATACAGATGGCAAGTGAGTAAAAAGTTAAATCCGCTTGATTTATTGTAATCAAGCGGATTTGTTTTGCTATTCTTCCGGTACAAAATACCCTGTATGGTTTAAAGTGATAATCCCTTTATTAACTGAATCATACTCAAAGTAACTAAGTGTCATGTTATTTTTTTCATCTTTGACGAGTCCTATAGTTCCTTTGCTTCCGTCTGTTGTAACAATATCTACTATATGAGTATACTGACTAAGGCTGCTTGTCTTTCCATAATAGACCAATGTCAATTGATCGTAGTTTCCATTTTCTTCAGTCTCAACAAAGTAACAGTTTATAATATAATCATAACCATCTTGGTTGTAGGGTTCTATAGAAATTTCTTGATATAGAATTCTTTCCCCACTAGAGTTAGTTTCTGTCTTTACCCAACGTTTATTTATTAAATCATCATCAGCTTCTGTTTCTTTATTATCAAGAATTGTGATTTTGCTCTCCGGTCCTGCTATGGATTTATCCTGGTCGGAAAATTTGACAATTTCTCTGTATACTATTTCTACTTTTTCTCCTGCAGCATTTGCCTTTCTAATACCTTTTCCCAGTTCAGTATTATCGCTGATATCAATTTCTGCAGTTTGGCTTCCGATATCCATTTTGTGGGTAAATATTTCATCCATTCCGGGCACTTTAATATAGATATTGTACCTTGCTTCAATGCCACGATTGCTTAAGAATTCCATTAGCTTGCTTTTTTCTATTTCTACAT
>CAZAJU010000185.1:0-2381 GCA_964485455.1 uncultured Tissierella sp. | reverse complement strand
CCACTCAAGAATTTCAACAACATATAAATCTACCACTACGTCGTATAATATAAATTATGTGATTCATTAAAAATTACTATTCTGAAATCTCTCTCATAAAAACTGCGTATTTAGCCACTTCAACACCAGAAACAAGAATCCAACCTTCCTGTCCTAATTCATTCAATTTATCAATGAAATCATTCATCTGCTTATTACTATCCATTGACCAAGGCATTCTCAGGTCAACCCATTTGTATTCGTATTTTTTCATATGTGAACCTCCTATAGATTTCCTCTACTTCATATAATTATACAACTACGATTTAATTTAAAAATTATGCAGAAAAATCACTTCCCGAAAAATCTATCAATCATTACCATCTTCCAACTAACCCCATTGCATCGTCATAATCATTCTTATGAACATAAATATAGTAGGTCTTTGATGCGTTCATGTACTGACCGAAGGTTCCTGTCCTTCCTCTTTGAGAGCCTACTACATTTGAACTATTACGGTCCATTACCCGATAAGTATATTTAATATTATTCTTTATAAGTATATTTCTAATTTCATTAAACCGTTCCATAGACTTGCATACACAAATCTCTTTTCTATTAAAAATGGTAATCATTTAGATACCCCCCTTAAAACATGATTTGTTGAACATTTTATAAATTATGTTGACTAATTATATTATAAAAATCTATTTGTTCTCTAAGCTATCTTTTATAATCACTATAAGTCCAATAATGCCTAATGCTATACCAGCTCCAGCTATTAAGTCTTGTCGAACGGCAAAGATTAATCCTAATAAGAGAAATGCAAATCCTACATTTTGCTTTTTCATAATTTCTATCTCCTTTAATTTGATATTTATACAAATTAACCTTGTTGTATATAAATCTACTGATACGTCACTAAATATAAATAATGTGCAATGAAAAGTTCTCTTGTTACTGGAGTATCCTTCCTTTTGTCGTATTGTATTCCCTATGATTACTTGAAACTTCCTTTAACCATTCGTCTATTTCATCTTGATAAAAGAACTGTTTATTATTTACTGTAAAGTAAGGAAACATTTTTCCACTAAAACTATGGGTTTCTTCTAACTTCTTTTTTTTAGTTTTAATTATGCCACTTACTTCTTCTTCTGTCATGTTTAAGTATTCGGCTACTTGAGATAGCGTTAGAGTCTTACTATCTATTGATGTTGAAATTCGCTCTTGCGACCCAACAGTCTTTTCTAATGAATTTCCTATCCAAATAGAGCCAAACATTATACTCATAGCAAGTATAAAAATTGCCACAGATATCAACTTTTTATTTTCCAAAGCTCTTCCCCTTTCTAATATTATTAGGTGTTATAATCTACCATTACGACGACAAATATAAATTATGTGCCTTGCCCTTTATTTTCTTATTATCGAAAATATTTTCTCCGTACTAAAGACTGATAATGGAATATTAACAACGATTAGGATAAGTATTACTAACACATTTGAAACTGGATTAATAGGAAGGATCCCTCGCATAAAGAAATTAAATATCTGAAAATAAATTATAAAGAAAACTATAGCTATTACCCAAAAGATAAGTTTCTTTTTCATGTTCCTTAGACCTCCAATAATATTATTGGGACGCATAAATCTACCTCTACGACCCATCGAATAATATAAAATTGGCATCACCTTATTTTTCTAATATCTTACCACATTCCGGACAATATTGAGGTTTCTTACCTCTAATGTTAAAAGGTTTATTACAGTTTGGACATTTATAGAATATTAATGTTTGTATAAGACCTCCCACCATCAAGATTACGCCTAAATAAGCAATAAAATCTATTTCTATATAAGCTCCTAAAACACCTATTACTAAACCTATCCAAAGCCCAAGATGAGCTATCAAATGGCTTTTATTATAATCCAAAATTCCTCACCTCCACAAAATGTAAATTAATCTATTATTCAATTTCTCTTCTGATGAACATTTTACTACCACTACGTCGTATAATATAAATTATGTGTCTTGTCCTTTATTTTTTTATTATCAAAAATATTTTCTCTGTACTAAAGACTGATAATGGAATATTAACAACGATTAGAATAAGTATTACTAACACATTTGAAACTGGATTAATAGGAAGGATATCTCCCAGAAAGTACTTAAATATCTGAAAATAAATTATAAAGAAAACTATAGCTATTACCCAAAAGATAAGTTTCCTTTTCATGTTTCTTAGACCTCCAATAATATTATTGGGACACATAAATCTACAACTACGACTTAATTTAAAAATTATGCAGAAAAATCACTTCCCGAAAAATCTATCAATCATTACCATCTTCCAACTAACCCCATTGCATCGTCATAATCATTCTTATGAACATAAATATAG
>CAZAJU010000184.1:0-2382 GCA_964485455.1 uncultured Tissierella sp. | reverse complement strand
TAGATGCTAAATTCGGTGATGTTGAGCCATTAGAAAATGTAGTTAAATACTTAGAGGGAATCGATTCAAGCGTTTACAATAAATAACAAGGAAAACCACCTCCTTGCAGTGATATGAATCAACTGTTTCCAATAGTTAAATTAGGAAACTAAAAGTAAGACATAATAGAAGGGAATACTGACTAAAACTAAGCAGTGTTCCCTTTTGTTCTTTAATTAGGGGGCGATTGAGATTAAAAAACATTTAGGAATTTCTTTATCTGTTGGAATATTGGCTGGAGTTTGGGCTTATATTGGTGATAAACTGGGGATACCTACATGGCCTGGTTTTATTGGGTGGTCAATTTTCTTCTTTTCAGGAGCGAATTTTGAAGGTTGCAAAAGGAGTTTCCCATGTATAATATTAGGACCAATTTTGGCTTACTTAACAGTTTTTACAATGACAGCTTTAAAAACTTCAGGATTAACTTCAGCATTAGTAGTTGTAGGACTTGGATTTGCAATGACAATAGCTCAAAGTATTCCGGTTTTTCAACTAGCAACAGCTACATTCATAAGTGCAAATATTTATTTTGGATTAGGCAATAATTTACTAGGAGCAATATTCATTACATCAGTTGGTTTAATAATAGGATTGATATCAATAAAACTCGGAGCATTTTTTGATTCTATGATATTAAAAAAAGAAGCAATCGATGAGAGCGGATGTGAAGTAGAGACAATGTAAAACTAGTTACAAACACAAGTGGAATAATTAAAGTTATGCTGAAAGAGAACTATGCTTTGATTGATAGTTCTCTCTTTTATGCCTTAAAACATCTTTATTCTTAAAATATTAAGTTTTATTTATGATATAATAGATTATATATTCTAATAAAATATTGTAGGAATCTCAAACACGACATTAAAGAGATTCGTAGTTTTAGGGGGGATAACTTGGATGAAAATTTAATTATTGGTGCTATGGAATCATCATCTGATGGGATCTTAATTTCTGATTCACATGGCAACGTAGTATATTTGAATCATGCTTATGAAAAAACTACTGGACTAAAAAGAGAAGAAATGCTTAATAAAAACCTTAATGAGCTATTGGAAAAAGGTATAATAAATAAAGCCTTATCACTAGAGGTCATAAAGGATAATAAACGTATATCAACAATACATAAATATGTTTCAGGAAAGTCTGCTCTAACTACTGCTAGTCCAATTAAAGATTCCCAGGATGAAATAATTGGAGTCGTAAATAATACTAGAAATATTACAGAATTGATAAATTTAAGAAATGAATTAACTGATACAAGGGAATTGAGTCTTAAATATTCAGAGGAATTGAAGAAACTTAGACAGCATTTTGTTAAAGATAAGGAATTTATTTATCGAAGTAGAGAAATGGATGCAACTGTTAGGCTTGCATCAAGAGTAGCGCAATATGACTCTACCGTATTGATAAATGGAGAGTCTGGTACTGGGAAAGAGGTATTGGCGAAGTATATCCATACAAATAGCCCTAGAAAGGATGAATCATTTATTAAAGTAAATTGTGCGGCTATACCCAAGGACCTATTTGAGAGTGAACTGTTTGGATATGAGGAAGGAGCATTTACCGGTGCTGGCAAGGAAGGTAAGCCTGGAATGTTTGAATTGGCAAACAATGGGACAATCCTTTTAGATGAAGTAGGAGAACTTCCTTTACCCGTTCAATCGAAGCTTTTAAGGGTCATTCAAGAAAGAGAAACTTATAGAGTAGGTGGGAAAAACCCTATAAACCTAAATGTAAGAATAGTTGCTGCCACAAATAGGGATTTAAAACAGGAAGTAAAGGATGGAAGCTTTAGAGAAGATCTATATTTTAGATTGAATGTTATACCCATTACTATTCCTCCCCTAAGGGAAAGAAGAGAGGATATACCCGAGCTAATAATATATTTTTTAGAGAAGCTAAATAGAAAATACAAAAGAACTGTTACTATTTCCGATAAAGCAATTCAAGCTCTAACTTCACATTCTTGGCCTGGTAATGTTAGAGAATTAGAAAACCTTATAGAGTATTTATTTATAATGACTAATAAGGAGGAGGTCATGATAGAAGACCTTCCAACTAAGATTTTATCTAGACAAATGATGAATTTTACTGATATTAATGAAGATACAGATACACCTAAGTTAACCTATCTACTAGAATTATATGAGAAATATATACTTAAAGATACAATGGAAAATTTCTCTTCCCTACGCAAAGCCGCTAAAGCTTTAGGAGTCCATCCATCAACTTTGAGTAGAAAATTAAAAAAATATGATATAGAAATAGCAAACCATGAGGAGTAGTGTTGCATAAATGCAACGATTGTTAAAATGTTGCGAATGTGCAAACGTCTTCAAA
>CAZAJU010000183.1:0-2459 GCA_964485455.1 uncultured Tissierella sp. | reverse complement strand
TTGCAGCTTGATTTTAGCATGATGATCAAATATATACCCTATCTATATAGGGCAACTGTAATTACAATACAAGTAACTGCAGCATCATTAATTCTTGGAATCATAATATCCATTCCCTTGTCTTTAATGAAGTTATCCAGGTTTAAAATACTCCAGGCCATTAGTGGCTTCTATACGTCTGTCTTTCGTGGAGTGCCTTTACTGGTTCAGGTGTTTATGGTTTACTTTGGTTTGCCCCAAGTATTTCCTGCCTTAAAGGAATTAAGCAATTTCCAACTTGGTAGCATCACCTTTGCCTTCAACTCGGCAGCTTATATATCTGAAAGCTTACGAGGAGGAATTAGAGCAGTAGATGTAGGTCAGAGAGAAGCAGCCATGGCTCTTGGAGTTCCTTATGGAAGTACCATAAAGGATATCATCTTTCCTCAGGCCATTAAGAGCATCTTGCCAAGCTTAGTAAATGAATTTATAGGCCTATTGAAGAACACAACCCTAATTTCTACCATAGGAGTAGTGGAATTGCTTAGAGCAGGTCAGATGATAGTTTCTGATACTTACCGTGCATTTGAACCATATGCAGTAATCTCAATATATTACTATATCATGGTAATGGTATTGACCTTATTCGGTTCATGGATGGAAAGGAGGGTAAACAGAAGTGATAAGCGTTAAGAATGTTTCAAAGAGTTTTAAAAGCCTTGAGGTATTAAAGGATATATCCCTTGAAATAGAAAAAGGTGAAATTGTGGCCATAATAGGGCCATCAGGAAGTGGTAAATCCACTTTGCTTAGATGTATGAACCTATTGGAAACCCCATCAAAAGGAAATATCTTAATAGATGGTGTAGATATAACTGACAATAAAACCGACATAATGGAAATCAGACAAAAGGTAGGAATGGTATTTCAGCATTTCAACCTATTTCCTCATATGACTGTAATGGGTAATATGACTTATGCACCTATGAAGGTAAAGAAAAAGACCAAAGCTGAAGCAGAAGCTAAGGCAATAGAGCTTTTAAAACAAGTAGGTCTATCAGATAAATCAACAGTTTACCCTGCAACCCTATCCGGTGGCCAGAAACAACGTGTAGCAATCGCCAGAGCCTTAGCAATGGACCCGGAAGTTATCCTTTTCGATGAACCTACAAGTGCTTTGGACCCTGAAATGGTTAAAGAAGTATTAAACGTAATAAAAGGCCTGGCAGGTACAGGCATAACCATGGTTCTGGTCACTCATGAAATGGGATTTGCCAGGGAAGTAGCAGACCGTATCTGCTTCCTAGATGAAGGAAAACTAATAGAAGATGCCCCGCCTAAAATATTCTTCTCAACTCCAAAGACAGATAGAGCAAAGGAGTTCCTGGAGAAGGTTATGTAATAAAATGGGATGTTTTAGTTGTGTAAATCGCTAAAACATCCCATTTATTTGACTTTATATATGTAATTTTCTTTTGAATTGTGTTATACTATAGTCGAATAAATAAATGGAGGTGCTACTTAATGAGGAAAATATTAGTAACTGGTTCTCTTGGACAGATTGGCTCGGAGCTAACTGCTAAGTTGAGAGAAATTTATGGCTTAGATAATATTATCGCCAGCAATAGACGCATTAAGGAGGGGCATGAAAATTTAATCAATTCTGGCATCTTTGAAATCGTTAACATCAATGATGTTAAGCAGATGGCAGAGGTGATAGATAAGTATAAGGTCAATACAATTATAAATTTGGCAGCTATTCTTTCAGCAGTTGGTGAAAAGGATCCTATGACTTGCTGGGATATAAACATGAACGGATTATATAATGTTTTAGAGCTTGCCAGAGAGAAGAATCTTCAGGTTTTCAATCCAAGTTCAATAGCTGCCTTTGGACCAAGCACTCCTCCTGATAATACACCGCAGGATACTATCCAAAGACCAACCACTATGTATGGCGTAACTAAGGTAGCAGGAGAATTACTTTGTGATTACTATTATCAAAAATTTGGCGTAGATACTAGAGGAGTTAGATTCCCTGGACTTATATCCTATGAAACACTTCCTGGTGGAGGAACAACTGATTATGCTGTTCACATATATTATGATGCATTAAAATACCATAAATATACTAGTTTTATCGCCAAAGGCACAAAGATGGATATGATGTATATGCCTGATGCAATTGAATCAATTATCAACTTAATGGAAGCAGATTCTTCAAAATTAATACACCGAAATGCTTTCAATGTTACAGCAATGAGTTTTGATCCTGAAGAACTGGCAGCCTCTATTAAAAAGCATATTCCTGATTTTAAATTGGATTATGATGTAGACCCAGTGAGACAAAAAATTGCTGATTCCTGGCCAAATTCCCTTGATGATACTGCTGCTAGGGAGGAATGGGGCTGGAATCCAAAATATGATTTGGATCTAATGACAAAGGATATGTTGGAAAAATTAATGATTAAATTAGATATTAA
>CAZAJU010000182.1:0-2491 GCA_964485455.1 uncultured Tissierella sp. | reverse complement strand
AGAAGTGGATGAAATTTTATATTAAAGTACACTTGAATAGGTATTTCTAAAAAAGATATTTATTAAAGCTAAAAATTGAAGAGAGGTATTAATGTGACTCATAAATTCGAACCCAAAAACAAGAACAAACTTGATAATGAGTGGAGGAGACAAACCCTACCACCTTTTACTGTACTAGAGAAATTGGGATTAACTCCATCTGATATTTTTGCAGATATAGGTTGTGGAATTGGATATTTCAGCATCCCAGCAGCAGAAATAATGAATGAAAACAACAAGGTTTTTGCTTTGGATACATCTGAAGAGATGCTAGCTGAGGTTGAAAAACGAGCAAGAGGGGCTAATCTTTCAAACATTGTAACAATAAAAACCGATGAATACAATTTAAAGCTACCTAATCAATCTGTGACCTTTGCTTTACTGGTAAATGTTTTACATGAAATTGAAGATAAGAATAAATTTATAGAAGAGATTAAACGGATATTAAAAGTTGGAGGAAAGCTTGCAATCATTGAGTGGGAAAAAATATCAACGGAAATAGGTCCTCCTTTAAACCATAGGATAGGTAGAGAAGAGGCGGAAGCTTTAATCATAAACTATGACTTTAAAACTATCTCATCAATGAAGTTTTCAGAAGAGTTTTATGGAACTGTATTTAAGAAAGAGAATTAAATTAATAAGGATTCTGATTATGGCAAGAGATGAATAAATTAAGGCTTAATTATATATTTCTCAGTGTATAGAAAGAATACAGTGAAATTATTTGCTAAAAGCATAGACTCTGACTTAAGTATTTTAAAGCGTGCTAAGGAAATTAATATGAAGGGTTAAGACCTAATAGGATCGACTCTAGAGTCTATCAGGATTGCAATATCAATTTGAAGAGCTTTGGATGTCTATTTAAAAACTTAGATTATACATTTTACTTAAATGAAAAATGGAGGGATAAAAAAATGAACAATGAAATTAACAAAAAATTAAGCGATGAGGAACTTGAAAAGGTTTCAGGTGGAGGTGCTTATTGGCATGTTACAGACTGTCCACATGGTTATACTAAGTTTGTGAACTGGTTTTTTGGTCAAAATTCTGGAGGTGACAAATGCAAAAGTTGTCCAAATTACATAAAAACTGATGTAAAAGATCCTATAGGAGATGGAAGAGGTAATTATAAATGCACTTTAATGGGGGATAATAAAATCTGGGAAAACTTTTAAGGTATAAAATAATCTAAGATTGAAAGAGATAAAAATGAACCATGAAATGAACAAAGAATTAAGCGATGAGGAACTTTATTAGGTTTCAGGGGTTAATCATTGGCCTGTAAGCGGATTCCCACATGGTTACTCTAAGTTTGTCAACTGAGTTTTGGGAGAGAATGCTAGTGGTGATGAATGTTAAAATTGCACAAATTATATAAGAACATATTTTAGATGTATTAGATGATATACAAAATATGTTTGTAAATTGTATTTAAGAAAGAATATTAGAACAAAAGAAATATAAAAATTATTGTATGATTTGGAGGAGGTTGGAAAAGTATGATAGAAAACATTGAAGCTAAGGTTTCAAAACGAAGTATATATTTGATAATATTAATAAGCATAGCTTTATTCTCTATTTTTGTAGTGTCTAAAATTGTAACAGCACCAGATTTTAACAAAGCTACTATTGACTCATTGGATGATAAAAAAGTTACAGTTTTAAAGCTAGCTTCAACAACTGCTGCATCCTCCACAGCATTATCCTTCATACCTGGAGATGCTGCAATGCCAATTGCTAATCAGATTGCTGAATTAACGCCTTATTTTATTGTAATTCTCGGCGCAATCCTATTAGAAAAGATGTTGATTTCAGTAGTTGGTTATGTTTCATTCAAATATATTATACCTTTCGCATGTTTCTTAGGAATTATATATCTGTTTTCAAAGAGAGAAATACTAAGAATTCTTGCTATAAAACTAGCCATATTTGGGCTTGTATTGGTTCTTGCAATTCCAGCTAGCATAGTTATAAGTGACTTAATATATGAATCGTATAAAGCATCTATTGAGCAGACAATTGAAACTGCTAATGAAAATCAAGAATACATAGATGAAAAGAAGAATGATCTTTACGAAGAAGATAAAAATTGGATGGAAAAAATTGGAGGGTATTTGTCCAATCTTACATCTAAGATAGGTGTTAACTTATCAGAAATTGTTAAGAAGGGAGAAGAGACTCTTAGTGCATTTTTAGATTCTATTGCAGTTCTTATAATAACCTCTTGTGTAATCCCTATTGTAGTAATTTTAATGTTTATTTGGATTATTAAAATCTTGTTTAGCTTTGATACGAGTGAGTTCTCAACTATTTTTAGGAAGAAAAGATAAGTAGGGTTAGAACTAATTAATAAGATAAAAATCTTCACAAGATAAATTGAACTGACCCCCATATGTTAGACCTAAAAATTCTAATATATTGGGAGGTCAGTTTTTTAATGGCAAAATATAGT
>CAZAJU010000181.1:0-2496 GCA_964485455.1 uncultured Tissierella sp. | reverse complement strand
ACTTGCACTTAGTCTTGAAATAAGACCAGCCACAATATTTTCTTTCTTCAAATCTACAGCTTTGTGCATACATAGTTCGTGGCAACACATGCACTCGATACATTTACTATAATCTATTGCCTTGGTTTTAATATCTATTGCTTTAACAGGACAGCTTTCTACACACATGTTACATGCTTTACATTTTTTTAAATTGATTACAGGTTTTGTTTTAAAGAAGTCTATTACTTTAATAACGGCTTTGCTGTTGCTCTTTTTGCTGCTTCTAAAGTTCTTAGGTAACTTATAGTCCTTCAAAATTGGAACATCATTATAGTCCCCAATAATTTCAATCTCATCTATATTCCACTGGCCTAAGCCTCTTCTTATAGCTGAATTTAAAATAGGTATATCTTTAACTGTCATTCCCAACATATTTATAGCGACTACATCCAAAGCCAATGGATCCTTGCTTATTAATATCTTATTTGCATTATAAACAGAACCTGCTGTAGGTCCTTCACCCTCCATAGAAATTATACCGTCCATTATATGTAGTTGAAATTTAGCTGCTTCGTGGATGTCTGCTAGGATTTCACCAAAATCATCTTTTTCAGGTGCTATTTTATGATACATAGCTTTTCTAAGACCAGGAATGCATCCAAAAACATTTTTGATAGCCCCAGTATAGATTGTAGCTGAGTGGGTTTTTAACTTAGGTAGATTAATTACAACATCTGCTTCAAACAAAGGCTTTGCTAGGTACATTTTTTCTCTATACTTCCCTTTCGGCTCTACTTCAACTACTCCCTCCTTATCGAAGTTTTTTATAATAGCACCTTCCTCTTTTGCAACCTTTTCATAGCCAGAAACTACCATACTCTGAGCAGTAGGAGCTATACCTGCTATAGCACCGCCAGAGCTGTCACCAATCCATACTGTACAGCCTTTAGACTTTAAAATCCGAGTCATAGCCCTAACAAATTCACTATGGGTGATTGCAGCAGAGTCAGAAGTTTTAGGTCCAATGAGGTTAGTTTTGAGTAAGACTGTATTACCCGGCTTAACAAAGCTATCCCATCCGCCTAGTTTCTCAATACCATGGTTTATTTTTACTATTAAGTCATCTGTAGAATAGTCTTTACATTCTTGGATTATAACCTTGGTCATTTTACAACATCTCCTTTAAGTATTAGAAGAATTAAAACAAGTGCCTAGCAATTATTCTACTAAATGGTCCTTGTTAATATTACTTGTAGCTCTATATGATTAATTCACCATACATCTATAGATATTTACTTCCTTCTCTAACACTAAGAGAGTTAAGTCTGTTCTTTTTAATAAATTCCTCAACCCAAGTCTTATTTGTTTTAGAATATTCTCTTAAAGCCCAACCTATAGACTTGTTGATGAAAAATTCTTTAGTTTCACTATTCTCTTTAATAATTAGGCCAAGCAAGTCTACATCAGTCTTTTCCTTATACTTTAATTGAAATAAAATCGCACTCCTAATTAACCAGATGTTATCGCTATTAGACCACTTTAATATATAAATATTGATTAGTTCAGGATACTTAAGACACAAAGGGCCGATTATTCTTGTAGCCATGATGTCAACTGTATCCCACCATGATTTAGTAATTATCAAAGGCTTTATATTTTCTATATCCTTCTCCTGTAAAGAGTCTATCAATTTGAGTAGATAATCCACAGCTAAGTACTGAAATTCACGCTCTGACATAGACCATAGCATATTAACAAACTCCCAATCTAACTCTCCTTGCTTTTTGAATTGTTTCATATATTCTTTACTAAGTAATTCTCTTTTGGGTTTAGGAATTCCTAAGAAAGGAAATTGGTCTTTCATATAGGCAGCCATTTGACTAGCTCTTTCTGGATCCCTATTTTCAAGAAATATATTTATCATATCATTATGCATAATAATCTCCTTAATTCTTTAAATATTCACATCCTAGCTCATAATCCACTTTAATAAATATTTCTGGCCTTATTGCCCTATTTAATCATCTTTGATATTAGTTTGAATTCTGGAGTGCCTGATACCTTTAATAAATCAAATACTGCAGTTTCTGTATTAGTTATAACAGCCCCAAGTGACTTCATTAAATCTAATCCATTTAAGAAGTTATCCTTTGTCCTAGAAGCCACACCATCACTAACTAGATATACTTGATATCCATCATTAATCAGATCTCTAGCCGTTTGAAACACACATACATGAGTTTCCATACCTGTAATTATTACTTTTTTCCTCCCTAAAGACCTTAGGACTTGTTTAACCTCATCTGTATAAGCTGTAAAACTATTTTTTGAAAAAATATTGTCTTCACCAATTAAATCACGTAACTCAGGAACAGTTGGCCCTAATCCCTTTGGATATTGCTCAGTGGCTATAACAGGAAAATTCATTTCCTTTGCAGCATTGATAAGTATCAAGCTATTATTTATAACTTGGTCCTTGTATTTCATTACTGGTGCCAGTCTTTCTTGTATATC
>CAZAJU010000180.1:0-2566 GCA_964485455.1 uncultured Tissierella sp. | reverse complement strand
TGTGTTGAGGTTAGGTTGATCTTTAGCAGCCTGAACCAAATAATAAATCAATTTCTTAAGCATTCTTCGTTATGTATCTTATGAACTTACACTTTACAGGTTCATCTCTGTAGTTGTAACCATCTATCTCAGTTAGTATCCAGTAGGTATTATCAAACCAGTAGAGTCGTCTAAGTTCTGGAGAATTTAACCTAACGTAACATTCAACTACTACCGGATCTGTATAAATCTTCTCTACAAAGTCCTTAATGTACTTATCGTAGATATTTCCTGTAACTATCAGAGATTGATAATCTACGTTACTGTAACTCAAACCGTAATCATAGTTTGAAGAAACTAGGCCATAGGAAGGAATCTTGTAAGTATACCTGTACTCAGCTCCTAGAAGTGTTCCTCCTGTATTCTGAGAACCATTCCTCAATCCTCCTATGTAGCAAGGTTTACCTGCATACTTAACCATATCCAGAGAAGTAGTAGAGATAGTAGCTGGACTATCAAAAGGAGTATCTCTAAGTCCTGTAAACATTACTACAGTATCGTCTACCTTATCCTGAAGTTTAAGGAAATCATACTTCTGGAAACCTGATTGATAGTTTAGGCTAATCTCTTCTGTAGCTACCTGTCCATCCTTTATGTAAGATATTGTTAGAGGACTATTCTGGTTAAAGCCATAGAAGTTACTACCATTCTCATGTCTTCTACTCAAGTTACCTGTAATTCTACTCTTGGAACCTACTTTAAGTGAAGTAGTTAAGTATTCTTTCTCATTCTTACTCTCAGCTCCAGGTATTCTAAAGGTACTATCTAGAAGTTCTTTACCTGTAGTCTCTTCATAAGATGTAACTGTTTCATTCTTATTAGGAGTTAGGTTGAATTTCAGGTATCCTTCATTTATAATCTTCCTGGACTTAGTATACTCTCTATCGTAGCATACCTTATCCTGAATATTGAGAGGTTCTAACTGATTAACAAAGTTATCAGCCTGTAGTATACTAACCTTCTTGGTTCCTGGTTCTAGATAAAATCTTAGGTTAAACATTTTCGTATACCAGATTAGGTACTCGAAAGGAGATTTAGTCTTACCTAGAAGATCTTTCTTACTAAACTCTAGTTCCTCGTAAGGGTTAACATCTCCTGATAGTAGAGACTCAACCTTTAAGTAGGAATCAGGTAATAGTAAAGGCCATTCTACTTCTTGACTCTGGTAAGCATTATACAATGTCCTAAGATCTGTAGAGAAGTAAGTTGACTTAGAAGGTACCTTAAAAGCTCCATCTACAACCTTAGTCTTCCAGTGATCAGTCCAGAGATACCTATCATTGTAGTGTATTGTAAATCCTGAAGAAGGTCCACTAGCCTTAAGAGAGAACTTAACATTAGTCCAATTTTCAGGTAGAGTAGCTATACCCTCAAAAGGACTTACAATGTACAGGTCAGATACAAACAAACCTTCACCACTGAGAATCTTCCATTTAAGATCTGGATTGTAACTTACACCAGCTAGTAGCCTAGTCTCTCCTGAATCTACGTTAGTAATGTTTAGGTTAATCTGAAGACTATCTGTACAAGTTACGTAGGTAGAAAGAGGCTCTTCAAGTTCCGGTACCTGAGAAGAACTTACTTCAATAAAAGGCTGTAGGTTGTAGTATACCTTATTCTCTATTACCTTGACACCTTCCTGTAACTGAATACTACCACTATCTGTAGATGTCCAGACATCAGACATACCATTAGGAATCAATGTAGTAGATTGTCCTACACTTATCAAGGAACAAGTAAAGTTCTCAAAACTTCCGGTATTCGTACTATAGTCATAATCCTGAGTAGGTAAACTCTTAAGAAGGAACATATCTGTCCAGTAAGGGTTAGAAGCATTAAAGAAACTAGGATCTAACTCTACTGAATATCCTCCATTATTGTATGGTTTACAGCAGGTCTCTATGATACTCTTATACTTAATTCCTAGAGGCATAAAATCTACTCTAAAGTCCTGTTTACCGTAACAGTCATTCTCTTCAGCTGTAATCAGGAATCCTTTAGTAAGATCTTCTGTAGAAACGTAAGCATAACTCTCTGAAGGAAATATCTCAGGTGCACTATCAGCTGGAATGATGGTCTTAGTTTTATCCATCTTCTTATCATCGTAGATACAAGGAACAGCTCTAAAGGTATCTCTAAAACCTTCAGGATATGTCCAAGTATTTACAACATAATCAGGATTCCAGGTTACTAGGCTAGATGAATTCTCTAACTCTCTACTTAATCCTGTAATGTCTCCCCAATACAGATCAGCTAAGGTCTTAGGACTATCTTCATCTCCTTTAAGATTGTAGAAGAAATCTCCTAAACCTCCATAAAGAGTAATATTGTAGGTCTTAGTTACCCCTTCTGTCTTAACATTATCCAGGATACAGTAACCTTTCTCTATAATCCTTCCATCATCGCTAAACAGATCAAAGGAGTACTTAAGCTTAAAGCTACTGAATATCTCAGCATTAGCCTTACAATCTGGTAAACTAATAGTTGTACTGTAAGATGTCTTAACAGCTGAAGGATTGTAGGTATC
>CAZAJU010000179.1:0-2568 GCA_964485455.1 uncultured Tissierella sp. | reverse complement strand
CAGTAAATAATAAATTTACAGATTTAAAGAATCAATTGGCCTTAGCCTATGAAGGAAATCCATCTAATATAAATTCAAAGCTCAACACTGAAAGAGGTATAGAAGATATATTTAGAAGGACACAAGCTAATTTCAATAAGTGGTCAAAGCTTCCTAATGAAGAAAGAACTACTGAGGTCTTGCTACAAATGTTAGACTTTGATTTCTTTGAATTATTAGATAGTCTTACTATAGCTCGGTCCAGAAAACATATCCAAAGGTATTATAATGTTGAAGAGATAGGTAAGTTCCCGACTAGACTAAAACCTATTTCTCATTATTGTGAATTAACGGATAGAAAAGACGTAATTGATTACAACGAAATATTTAATGAGCTAACTAGGTTGAACTTAAGCCTATATGCGCCGTTTAATTATATATTAAAAAGTAGACTTAGCTTTTATAGCAATATATATGATACGGTTGTAAAGGGAGGCCTTAGCAGCTTAAGACAGGCTGATAGAGAAAGAAGCCTTCAAACCCTAATGAGGGTAAATCTATTGAAAAGACTGGAAAGCTCTGTAGATGCATTTAGGCTTACATTGTCAAAGATGTTAAGAAGTATTGAAAATACTATAGAAGATATAAATAATTTTGAAAAACATATTACAAATGGATTTGTAGAGCAAAATGATTTCCAAAATATAAATCTAGATGAAGATGAATGGATAGACGAAGAATTTAGTATAGGCAGCACCGTAAAGATAAATTTAGCTGATATCGATAGAATATCTTGGAAAGAAGATTTAAGCAATGATAAAGACGTAATACTTTCCCTACTTGGTGAGATGGATAAAATTACACCAGACCATGATACTAAGCTTATTACACTGGAGAATATAATAAAGGAAAAGATATATAGACAATTAAATCCAGGTAATAAAAAGGTGCTTATATTTACAGCCTTTGCAGACACTGCAGATTATCTATATGACCATATATCCAAGTATGTAAAGAATAATTTCAATCTTGAAACAGCAAAAGTAGTAGGCTCAGATGCAAATAAGACAACCTTAAAGATAAAAAATGATCTGCATACTATCCTAACTTGTTTTTCTCCTATTTCCAAAGAAAAGGAATTAACCATGCCAAATATTCAAGGAGAGATAGATATACTTATTGCTACTGACTGTATTTCAGAGGGGCAGAACCTTCAGGACTGTGATTATTTAATAAATTATGATATTCATTGGAATCCGGTAAGGATTACCCAAAGGTTTGGGCGAATTGACCGTATAGGTTCCAAGAATGATGTTATACAACTAGTAAATTTCTGGCCGGATATGACCCTTGATGAATATATAAAACTTAAAGAACGGGTAGAGGATAGGATGATAATAGTAGATGTTACAGCTACTGGTGATGATAATGTCCTGTCCAACAAATCAACTGACCTAGAATATAGAAAAGAACAACTAAAGAAACTTCAAGAAGAAGTCTTGGATTTGGAAGATATTAATACAGGGGTATCTATAACTGACTTAGGCTTAAATGACTTTAGAATGGACCTGGTAAGCTATGTAAATGAAAATGGAGATATGGATAAAATCCCTAATGGACTTCATACAGTAATTAGAGCTAATGAAGAAAAGGGGATAATACCTGGAGTAATATTTGTACTAAAAAATATAAATAGTGAAATAGATAAGAAAAAACAAAATATGATCTATCCATTTTATCTAGTATATATGAAGTATGATGGGGAAGTTTATATAGACCATTTAAAGATAAAGAAGAATCTGGATATCCTAAGAGCAGGATGTAAAGGCATAAATAAGCCAATAAAGGATGCCTATCATGAGTTTAATAAGGAAACAAAAGACGGTAAAAAGATGGACAAATATTCTAGCCTATTGGAAGATACCATTAGGACTATAATAGATGTTAACGAAGACAGTGACTTGGATAGCTTATTTAGTGCAGGTGGAACAACTGCTTTATTAGAAAATATTAAGGGCTTAGATGATTTTGAATTGATAGCCTTTGTTGTCATAAGGTAGGTGTTATGGATGTTAAATCTTCCGGAAAGAACTCTATATAATAGACGAATACCCAAGAACAAATTATATAGTCAAATAAAGGCAGATAGTAAGTTAGAATCAATGTTTGTCAATGAAGTGGACCATATAGTATGGAAGTATAAGCTATCAGAAGAAACTACAAATCTAGCTGGCACTGAGGAAGTTCAGGAAATCCAAGTCTTCGAAATATATTTAAAGGGTAAGGATTTATCTAAGGAGGTCCTAGAAAACATAGATAAAGTGATTCCTTATCCAATACTATATATTTTACGATATGAAGATAAGATCAAACTTACAATAGCTTATAAAGAAAGAAATAAAATAGATGAAAATAGAACAGTAATTAATTTCTATTTTGAAACCACATGGATAAAGGAAGATGAATTTGACTTTCAATTACTTTCTGGCTTAACTCTAAAGGATGTATATGACAATATCCTTAGGCAACTGATTCCAATAGAAAGTAGTATTAATGAGGATATTGAAGATGTAATAGAACTTAATAAAA
>CAZAJU010000178.1:0-2601 GCA_964485455.1 uncultured Tissierella sp. | reverse complement strand
GCAAGGCTATAAAGTACCCGCCCTTCAAATGGAAAGGCCAAAAGCCAGGAGAAAAAAAGAGAAAAGACTATTACTGTTAGTCTTCGTTCATTGATACTATATTTTTTCTCTGTTGATATCATAATTTTCGCCTCTTCTAAATTCCTAAGGTAATTTTCATATATAACTACTTTAATATATATATTATTATTTTGCTACATAGTGTTTAATACAAGAAAAAGCTACAGGCATATTACCAGTAGCTGTACTCTGGAATTATTCAGTCTCTAAGTAGAAGCGGTAAGTTCTGTTTCAAATTATCCTGGACAAATAGCATTGTGAGTTTTGGATTTTATAAGAGAATTAGAGGAAGGTCAATCGTAACAGAAAATTAAAAATATATAATTAAACTCAAATACAATAATAAATAAAGAAAAATTTATACAACCTGCTACTTCACAGGAGCTTGTTTTATGTGGTAAACTTTAGGGTATGAGTTAAATGATAAATCGTTAGAAATCAATCTAGGAGGATTGATGATATGAAGATAAAGAATAGAAAAGGATCTACACTAGCATTGACACTTATTATATTTGCAGTGCTTATGATTTTTGCTACATTTATATTGAATTTTATGGTAATAGAAAATAAACAGGCTATGTATTATCAGAATAAGACACAAGCTTATTATATAGCTAGGAGTGGGGCTCAAATAGTTGAAGAATCAATAATCAGGGAATATAGAAATGATGATAAAACTAGAATGGAAATTGTGATGAGTAAGATAACCACTTCACCCAGTGAAGTAACAATAAACTTAACTCAGTTACCAAACTTCTTAGATTCTAATTCCACACTGGATGTTAAAGTTTGGAAGGAGTCCGATAATTCTAAAATATACATCGAATCAAGTTCATCCTACAATGGTATTAATAATAAGGTCAACAAGGTGATAGACGTAAAAATTGATCCAGATAAAGATTATCTTAATATTTCTGGGGATAAACCTATTATTGCTTTATATACTGCTTCAGAGAATCTAAAAGCTAAGAACTGGGTTAAGGAACTTACTACTGATGAAGAAAGAAGCAAGTATCCAGAATATATCTTTAACCCTATAAATTATAGTGATTTAACTAAGAATTCTAATATATTACCTAATAGTGGTACTAAAGTAAATTGGGGAAAAACTGGAGAAACAACTAATTATTTTGTTGAAAATGAATTGATAGTATATCCTAGTCAAATAGAATTGAATGGAAATGTTAATATTCATATACGAGATTACTTGTTAATAAATAAATCAACTACCATAAATTACATTAGTGATTCTATAGATTCGCCATATAAATTGAACATTTATATTTATGGTGAAAAAACAAATGGATACAGCCTATTTATTAGTCAAGAGGATTACAGAACTATAGAATTTTTATTTAATGGTAATATTTTTGTGAAAACTGGGGATGCGTTCTTAAGTTGGCACAAGAGTAACTTTAAGGGTAATCTATTTATAAATAGTGAAAAATTAGTATTAAATACTCAGAGTAGTAGTGAGCAATATGTTTTTGAAGGAATAATTTATGCACCAAGTACTATTCTTAATTTAGGGGATAATGACCAATCTTCCTATAGTCATTTGGGTTATATAGTAGTTAAAGACATCCAGCATAAAAAAGATAAAGTAGCTACCAATAGTGAGTTAAAAGCATCAGGAGAATCAGGAATTGATGTAACTGAGATAGAAATTGATGGAACACCAATTATGACACCAACAACTGGTTACTTTAAATAAAGGTGAGATAGTATGAAAAAGAGGAATGGTTTAACTTTAATCGAAGTAGTTGTTTCTATTGCAATTATTGGCATTATCAGTATATCAGTATTGAATATATTTAATACTGGCCTAAAGAATATTCTAATTGCAGGGAAAAGAACTGACGATACATTAAATGCTAAAAGTATAATTGATGGAATTATATATGATCAAGATTACTATTTTAATGAAGATGGTAGTGTAAAGACGGGTTATTCTGATATCATTACAAAGGATTTTGGGAATGTGACAGTTGAGACATTTTCTTCTGATCCGATTGGAGTAAATCTTTATATAGTAGAAGATAGTAATGATGGTGTGTACCTAGGTAATATTAAAACAATTTTAATAGATAAGTGATTTTTGGGGTGATTGGATTGTTAATATACAATAAAAGAAGAGGATTAACATTAATTGAGTTATTATTAACAATTGCTATATTTTCAATAGTTATATCGGTTATATATTCAATTTTTATTGTTGGTAATAAATCATTTATTACTAGTAAGAATATTGGATTTGCTCAGCAAGATGCAAGATTAATAGTTGCTTATATAGATAGTGAGTTAAGAGTAGCAGAGCATATTTATGTGGATGATGACCCTAGCACAGAACAGTTAGACTTACTAAGTATAGATGGAATACCTCAAGAAATTTTATTTGATTATTATTATTTTACGTTAGAGGAAAAAAATGGTTCGAATCAATTGTGGAGAAAACATTCTAGCGATTCAACTAAAAGTATTAGTTTAGGCAATAATATAGAAGATGTAAAGTACTCTAAATTACCTCCAAAATTAGATGAT
>CAZAJU010000177.1:2263-2657 GCA_964485455.1 uncultured Tissierella sp. | reverse complement strand
AATATGGGACCTCATATTCTGAAGTATATACTTTGAGTATCGAATGTTTTTTCAGCATATCGATATACTTCTTGATTGTCTTTCTCGTATATTTACCTGCTTTCTCAATCATAGCTATACTACAATATGGTCTATCGAAAAAATAGTCGATAAAGGTTCCCGGAATCTTCAGTTTCAGATCGTCTATTTGTTGTTTCTTTTGTTTGATGAGCTTTGTGATAGCTTCAAGCTTATCTTTTGTTTTGATTGACTGTTGCTCTATCGCTACCAACATATACTGAACCAGACCGTCCCGATCATTCTTCGTCCTTATGTTGTGCAAGACGGTATAATATCCAGCTTTGTGGTCGTTGATGTATTCGCTGAGATACAAGATAGGCAGCTGCAAAAGATT
>CAZAJU010000177.1:0-2253 GCA_964485455.1 uncultured Tissierella sp. | reverse complement strand
CAGATAAAAAGGCCATCCCTTTTGATCGGAATGACCTTAAATTGCTGTTATGGCTGAATGTCAAAAATAGACAGCAGCTTTTTGAAGGTGTCTTGACCATCAAGGCAGGTATCGGTCAGATATCCTTTTTCCGATTCCCACTCAGAAAGGCCACGGTAATAAAACATCTTTTTGGAGTCTTCAATAATGAACGGAACGATACCGTGCCGCAGGCATTCTTTGAGTGCTATCAAACGGCCAACTCTGCCATTGCCGTCCTGAAATGGATGGATCGATTCGAATTGATAGTGGACGATTCATAGTTTGATCAACGGATCGATGTCATCATCAGTATTGATATATTTTTCAAGATTAGTCAGTAAATCTCTGATGTTTTTTTCGCCGACAGGCGGAGTATAAATCACTTCTTTGGATGCGTTCATAAGCACGGTCCCGGGAAGCTTTCTTATCCCTGCCTTATCGGGTTCTATCATGGATTGGATAGTGATCAATGTATTGGAGATAATCGCGCCGTATTTTTCCACCTGCTCTATCCCTCGAAGTGTAGCTTGTTTATAATGCAACACCTCTTTATCTTCCTTAGATATTTTGCCTGACGAGATATCCGCTTGGAAAGCGCTTTCCAATGTCGTATTGATGTTTTCGATAGCGCTGCTCGCGACTCATTCCTTGATGAGGAAAGAGCTCAACACCAAAAGCCCCACATTTTCCGTATTCGTCGTAGTGTAGGTATCGAGCTTCGCTAGCGCCCTGCTCGCTTTTGCGAGTTGCAGATAGGTTTTGTCTGACAATTGCAGATCCTTTGGTGGTAATAGCGGAAGCGTATTGTCAGGGTTTTTTGGATTGAACATTATGGTTTTCATATAAATAAATATGTTCGTCTCAATTATAAAAATCTCCTTTCTCTTGTCAATCTTATTTTTGACAGACAAAAAAGAGCAATTTTCATGCTCTTTACAAGCCCTTTATTTTCTAAGTTCTCCCATCTAAGTTCTAATTATGGTGTGGACGGAGGAATCTGGCATGAGGAAATTATTTTTTTAAAAAATTATTTAATTTCTTTCTTTATCTTCATTAAATAAGGATCCATTACCTTATACAATTTTGCCGTATTAATGCTCAAGAAATTTATCATTTTATCTCGATCTTCTTCATTAAAAATACTCACCCCTTCCAAAGCATAAGATATTCTTGTCGCTTTCTTTCATTCGAGGCGATCCCAATGTAATTTGTGTCAAAACTCTTTTTCTATTTCCTCTTTATGAGCATATAGTTTATCAAATATAATCATATTATCTTCAGCAGTTGGTCTGTGTCAAGGATACAATTCCACAGCCACATAACTTCTAGTTGCCACTAAAGAATACGGTACTCAAGATATTCAAGATCAAGCAGATATCCAATGATCTGTTGTGGAATTTACATTGGAGAATAGATCTGTTTGTTTATTTAACACAGGCAATAATTTTTCCCAAAATGCTTTGCGTATTGAATGACGTTTTTTATCTGAACTTTTTTGGATAACTTCTTCTTGTTGTTTGCTCGCCATACTGATTATGTAATCCTCAGCTTCTTTTACTGGTATTATTTGTTCTACCGTAAGAAGATGTTGATCTCCTTGGACATATATTGTAGCTTTAAAACATTGTACTCTTAATCAAAAGTTTATAAGCCACAACGCAGTTGATGTTACTTCTTTACGATGTTTTGCTGCTACGAGTATAATTCTTTGTGATTGAGATTTATTAAACTCTATTTCGTCAAAATCTTCACTATCGAAAAAATCTTCCAACATTTTTCTTGCATCCTTTCAA
Source organism: uncultured Tissierella sp. (assembly GCA_964485455.1). Classification (GTDB taxonomy): domain Bacteria; phylum Bacillota; class Clostridia; order Tissierellales; family Tissierellaceae; genus Tissierella_B. The sequence continues at coordinate 439 of CAZAJU010000177.1, read as the reverse complement.
GGATCATTTTTATTGAGATATTCTTGATACATAGAAATTATTTCATCCTTTCTGAGTGTAGAACAGTAAGATGCATACTTCAAAGATTGCCATACAACATCACGCCCAGTATCATCTAGCTTATTTTCTATAACAACTAGATTTCACTCTTTATCTATAGCTAGGAGATCCAATCTTTCCCTAGTATCAGAAAATCAATCAAATTCTTTTTGAACTATCAACAGCTCTTCATCAAAAATATTAGGATTTTTAGCAATCCATTCTTGCAAGTTCTCTCTTTCTTTGTAATGAAGGCTAGCAAAAGTTGCCTCTTTGATTGGTAAGATGTTGTTTTGATTTTTATCAATTTGATACATCTATTTTTTTTATCTATATAAAATCCTACAAATCCATTAACTTCTTGTAAATCTCGACCATCGCCAAACTATCTTGGCCACAA
>CAZAJU010000176.1:0-2659 GCA_964485455.1 uncultured Tissierella sp. | reverse complement strand
TGCAGATGCTAAACTAAATATGTACCAATAAAACAGGTCTGCTAAATAAAAAGTGTACCACCCCTACCAACTCTTCCCATATAATATATTTGACGAATATAGACATATGGGAGGTACATGAGGTGATAAAGGTGGCTACTTATGATACTATCAGAGAATTGTTTTTTAATAAAGGGCTTTCTAAAAGAGATATAGCAAAAAGATTAATGGTTCATAGAGATACTGTAACTAGAGCTATTGAAAGGGATGATAATGAGTATTTACTAACAGTTGAAAAGGACAAGCCTGTTAATGGTGAGTTCATAGATAGAATCAAGGTTATGATTCAAGATAATAGTGTTACTAGAAAAAAAGATAGGCTAACTAAAACTAGAATGCATGAGCTCCTGAAAGAAGAAGGATATACAGGCTCATACTCTGCTTTTACTTATCAAGTAAGAATTATTGAAGAAGAATTAGAAGCTAACAATAAAGAAGCATTTTTAAAGTTAGATTATGGAGGTGGTGTATTACAAGTAGACTTTGGTGAAATGACTGTTATGGACAGGGGATGCCCAAGGAAGATAATAGTATTTTGTTCTAAATTGGCTGGAGAAAAGGCCGAATTTATTCAATCCTATCCACGACAAAGTACAGAATTTTTCTTAGACGGATTAATCAAGGCTTTTGAATTCTTTGGTGGAATACCTAAAAAAGTAATATTTGACAACCTAAAACCTGCTGTTAAAGAGGTTTTAGAAGGAAGTGAAAGAATCCTTCAGGATGAGTTTCTTAAGTTTAAATCTTTCTACTGCTTTGAAGCAGAATTTTGTGGTCCTGGTAAAGGCAATGAAAAAGGACTTGTAGAGAACTTAGTAAAATACACAAGAAACAACTACTTTTTGCCGTATATTGATTTTCAAGGATTTGATAAACTAAATGAAGCCCTCCATGCTAAGTGTTGGAATAAAATGCAGATTAAAAAGGTGGATGACATTACTTGGTATGAAGCACTTAATCTGACTCGAGAAGACTGTTTTTTACCGCTTAAGGGACACTTTGATCATGCTAAATTAACCACGGCAAAGATAGATACATACCAGCTTGCCAATATTGATAGGAATAGATATTCTGTTCCAACAAGATATGTTGGTAAGAAAGTAGATGTAAAAATATACCCATTTAAAGTTGAAATAATTCATAAAGGAGTGATTATTGCCGAACATGATAGATTATTCTCAAAAAACAAAGATAGCTTAAATCCTTATCACTTCCTAGATTTATTAATGAAAAAGGCTAGAGCATATGATGATGCTTTAGTTATTAAGCAGTGGCAATTACCCAAGGAATTTGATAATTATCACAGGATGCTTCAAGCTACAATAAAATCTAAGGCTAAAGGAACCAGAGAATTCATAAGCATATTGAAACTAACAAAATCTCATGGTATTGAGAAAATAGGGGCTATACTAAAAGAACTTGATAAAGCAAATAGGTATAGCTACGAAGAAGTAGTAAGCCTTTTAAGATTCAGGGAGGATAAAATAGCCAACAGATCAATACCAAAAGAAGTATTAGAATCAATGGGAATTTCGAATATCAAATCATCCTCTCCAAAGATATCTCAGTATAATGCTCTACTGGAAGGGGGTGAAGATATTGAAAGAAGAGCTATTTAACAAACTAAAATATTGCAAACTTTCAGGAATAATAGAAGCCTTTGATAGAGTTCATAAAGAGACCTTGGACAATAGTTTAAGCCATGTTGATTTCATTGATATGCTTCTTGATGAAGAGGTGATAAATAGAGAGAATAACAGATATAATAGGCTATTAAAAAATGCATGCTTTCCAACAATTAAAACCATAGATGCCTTTAACTTTTCTAAAGCTCCATTTTTAAATAAGAAAGAGATCCTTGATTTATTAAGTCTTGATTTTTTACAGGATAATCAAAACATAATATTTATTGGAGACCAGGGGACTGGTAAAACTCACTTAATAACAGCCATAGGGGTAGAGGCATGTAAACAAGGTAAGTCAGTATTGTTTTTTACTGCAGCTTCCTTGGGAAACAAATTGATAGAATTCCAAGAGCAACTGTCTTTAAATAAGTTTATTGATAGATTAAAGAAAATAGACTTGTTAATACTGGACGAATTGGGATACGTATCACTATCTCAAAAGTCCACCCAACTACTATTTCAAGTATTTTCAGAACGCTATGAAAAGGGTTCAATAATGATAACTAGTAACTTAGAATTTGGAGAATGGGGGAATATATTTAATGATGAAATAATGGCTGCAGCTATTATTGATCGTTTAATTCATAATAGCGTAATTAAGTCTTTTAAAGGTCAAAGTTATCGATTGTTGAGCAGACAACAAAAATAAGTGTATTTAGAGTGATGCTTGTCCAGAAAAATCAAAGAAATAAGATATAGAGTGCCGGATGCACGCCGCCGAGTAAGAGTGGTAGGATGGTACCCCTCCAACCACTCTTACTCGGAATCAATAGCTCGTATTATTTATATGGTGGCTCAATCTTACAATGGGAGTATGGCTCTACTATAGATAAATATTTATCCATAACCAGAGATTAAATATCTCTATTATTTTTACTAAAAGGTGGTACACAATTTAATTAGCGGGGTGGTACACTTTCTTATTGACAAAAGCA
>CAZAJU010000175.1:0-2660 GCA_964485455.1 uncultured Tissierella sp. | reverse complement strand
TCATACATCTTCTTCTTTCCATCACAGGTGGTTTCTCCGATAATCATGTCAGCAAAGTAAAAATATGGACATGTATCTGAAACAGCAAATCCATAGCTTGATTTAATCAATGGACATAGATTTTTAGGAAGATCCCTTTCTGCATGGTGTATAGGCTCCTCACTTGTTCCACAAAGGCTTATGGCAACTGCATCTGCAGCATAGATAAGTTCGATTGGTGTATATGTACAAAATATACCTACTAAGTTCTTTCCTTGTTCCTTAAGGTCTTTAACCCTTAAAAATCCTTCCCTTCTAGCTTCCTCATATGTATCAAAATTCTCAGGTAAATTTAACATATCATCTCTCCTCTTTTTCGTTTCATAGATTAGCCCACTATATATCAGTTACGCTAAAAAGCATTTTTGAGACATAAAACGCTTCATTAACATCTAAGCAAAAGATATCTTCTTTACTCAATTCCATTTCCTCTACATATAAATCATATTCATTCTTCTTACAGAAGAAATTCATTACGTTTCAACAAGAGCCTGCCCAATTAGAGTTTTTATTTAAATCTACATGAAGTATATGTAAATCGATAGGTTCATAGTTTACTATTTTCCCATTTCTTATGCTTATTTTTACATTTGTGCCACAATGACTACATTGTGAATCAATATCTACATCTTGTTTAAAAGTGAAGGAAGTTCCTATAGCATCTATAGCACACATAGCATAGAACACACGTCCATCAGCTAGTTTTACCTTATGGTTAGTTGGTAAAGCTGATACGGGATAGATGAAATTTACATTTCTATCTTCATCTACTACAATACCATTCTTACTTATAAGTACATCAAGAATTTCTTTAATCTCTTCCTTAGTCATATCTTTGAATTCATCAGAAATCTCACTTGAATCTTTAAGATTAAAGGCTTGTCCATTATTTATGGTGTAATTCATTAAATATCTTCTAATTCTATTTTGACTCTTATTAAATCTGCTATCTACACTATCTATAGCTAGTTGTTCTGGTGTATAGTTTTTTAATTCTTCCATCTTTTCTCCTTACTTTCTCTTAATAATACACATTATATTTTACTTAACTTTACTAATAAAGCTCTGTCAGGAGGAAATCCACTTATAGGATCTAGTGAAACATTGTCCGTAAGCTCATTAGCATTAGCTTCGTTCCAACCATGAGGAACTATAATTGTAGTTGGAAGTACTTCCTCTGTTATCTCTGCATTTAGAACAATACTTCCTCTCAAACTTTCAATCCTAATCATATCTCCATCTTTAATTCCCTCTGCTTCAGCAGTATTAGGGTGAATTCTAGCCCTTGCTTTATAATTATTTTTATATTCATTTAGTGGTTCAATATTTCTAAATCTTGAATGATAATATTCTAAATATCTGGCTCCAGTTGTTAAAGTATAAGGATATTCTGAAGCAAGGTCTATATTAGATAGGGGGCTTTCAGCTGGTTCGATATATACTGGTAACGGGTCATATCCATACTCTTCAAGAATGCTGGAATATATCTCAAGTTTCTTAGATGGAGTATTAAATCCAACTTCCTCATACTTCTTTTCTTTAATCTCACCATATTTAAATCCATACTCCATATTCTTTAATTCATCAAAGGTTACCCCAAGCTTCTTAAATCTATATTCAATAGATTCTTCCTCAGTATTCCATTGAAAATATTCACTATATCCCATAGATTTAGCTATATCACTTATAAACTGCCATTCAACTATTCCAGGACCATCTATTAACTTAGGCGATACTCCTATTATGCTTTCACCTGAAAGGCCTACCATGTTCCACAATTCATTTCTTTCTAAGAATATACTACCCGGTATAATTAAATCTGCAAGACTTGCTGTTTCCGTCATAAAATTATCCATTACTACTAGGAAATCTAAGGATTCTAGTGCTTTTCTTAGTTTATTAGCATTTGGCCATGTTAGAAGCGGATTGCTTCCTATTACAATCATGGACTTAATAGGGTAGGGTTCCCCTTCAAGTATAGCATCACTAAGGATGTTTGCCTGAGCCACACCATAGGTCTTACAGAATAAAGGGAATTCCTTACTTCCTATAGCTTCTTTATTAATCTGTAAATTGTCAATCTTCAAAGGTAATAAAGGCGCAGGAGGATTATTTATAGCACCACCAACGATATCAATATTTCCCATAATTCCTTGTAGTATTGCAATTGCCCTGGCAGTTTGAAATCCATTTGAAAGAAGCTCTATAGCAATCCCCGGACTAATATTAGATGGATTGTTGGTTGCATATAATCTAGCCCCCTCAATAATTGTATTCTTTGGAATTCCCGTTATACTTGATACCTTTATAGGATCATAATCTGCCACTAATTCTTCTAATTGATCAAACCCTACAGTCCAATTATCAACAAAATCTCTGTTATATAATTTTTCTTTTATAATAATATTTATAAGACCCAATGCTAAAGCTCCATCAGTTCCAGGCCTTAGCTTAAAATGTATATCGGCTCTTTTTGATAATGGCGTCTCTTGAGGGTCTACGACTATTAGCTTGCCTCCATTTCTTATGGATTCATTAATGTCCATAACTTCAGCTGGATGAGCATTAGTAGGATTATACCCCCATAAAACTATACATTTGCTATTTCTATAATCAGCCTT
>CAZAJU010000174.1:0-2731 GCA_964485455.1 uncultured Tissierella sp. | reverse complement strand
TGGAACAAATAAATGTATAGAGGGCATGTGTTATCTAGCTGACTTACCTCCACAAGTTTCTGATTATAAATTATATAGTCAGTGGAATTGGTTTGGAGACTAAGATAATGATTAATAGTTAGGAGGGTTAAAATGAAAAGCATCAAGAGACAATTAAGTTGGATAATGATTGTGATTCTTTTAGTATCAACTATACTTTCACCTCAACTATTCGGAACTACAGCATTGGCAACAGAAGCAGTTACAACATCCGGATATGAAAAAACCATAGAGGCTACAAGAACTGCGATTCAAAATGAGCTTTCCACAGGTAATTTATCCGGGGCAAGTATTGCTATTATGGTAGATGGTAATATTGTTTATTCAGAAGCTTTTGGCCTAAGAGATAGGGAAAAGAATCTAGCTGTGGATACCAAAACTCAGTTTAACATCGGGTCTATCAGCAAGATTTTTACCGCAGCAGCCGTACTTAAACTAGTAGAGGAAGGAAAGCTGGAACTTGATTTGCCGGTTACTACATATATTCCGGAATTTACAATGAAGGATGATAGGTACAAGGCTATTACTGTACGAATGCTTTTAAACCATACTTCAGGCATACCAGGGACCAATATGAAAAATGGGTTTTCTACAATCAAAGATAGAGATTACATTGAGGATACTCTTGAATCCCTAAAAATGTCTTATCTGATTCATAATCCGGGTGAAATAAGTGTCTACTGCAATGATGGCTTTACTTTAGCTGAATCTATAATTGAACGGGTATCCGGAAAGAGTTTTGGAAAGTACCTTGAAGAAAACTTTTTTAAGCCTCTAGGGATGCAGCATACCAGTGCTTATTTTAAGGAGGGTTATGATAATTTAGCTAGAGTTTATGAGCTGGGAGCTATGGAGCCATTGCCACTAGAATATGTGAATCTTCTAGGGTCCGGGGGATTGAGTTCTACTGCAGAGGATTTATGTAGATTTGGTGAAATTCTAAAAGACAATACGATTATGGGAAAGGCTGTAATGAATGAATACACTAAAGCTCAATATGGTCCAAAAACAGCTCCTGGAAAAGAGGCCCTCTTTAATAGCGGATTAGGCTGGGATTTTGTAGGAGCAAGACAATTTGAAATTAAAGGCATTAAGGTACTAGCTAAAAATGGAGGGACCATACAATATTCTTCACAATTTTATACGGTGCCTGAAGAGAGGATTTCCCTTGCTGTACTTTTTGCCGGATATGGAAATCCAGTAGCAGTTGCAAATACAGTTTTTCAAACACTTTTAGAGGAAAAAGGTCTGGTTGAAAAGTTGGCAGAAAATTCACTTCCACAAGCTATGGATATTCCGGAATCCTACAAAAGCTTTGAAGGCGTATATTATTCAGGTTCAAGTATTATAGAAATGAAAATTAGTGAGGATTTAAAGCAATTGATTCTAAGCACCTACGATGGTACATCTTATGCAGAACCACAGATTCATACTTATCGGTCAGATGGTTTGTTTTATGGTGAATATGGGAATAAAATTTCTCTTGTTAAAAACGCTGAAGGCAGCTATATTATGTCTCATCCATACGATGTAAGCTCGGGAGTGGTAGCACTTGAGAAATTAAAAGCTAACAGCACTATTGACGGCTCAAACTTTGCAGGGAAGGTATGGGTTCCAAGAAATATGGAGCCTACAGAATTAACGCTTATGGTATATAAAACCGATATTTTACCGGGTAGCCCGGGCTATATAATCATGGGCAATGGGGATTATTTTCCACTTGCTTTGAAGAGTCCAACAGAATCGCAAATGAATTTTCAATATATCAGGGACCAACAGGATGTAAAGATTGAGAAGAAATATGGAACTACCTTTTTAAATACCGGACTATATTCCTTTACTGATGCTGAGGATCTAGATACCATGAATGAGATAGGCACATTGACTATAGGAGCACAAGGAGCTAATGAAATTATGACCAGCAGTGTAAATGGAGTATATTTACTTGAAATTCCTGCTGGAGCTAGAATTGCTATTTTTAATAATAGCTTAACTGATGGTTATGATACTATGATGAATAGCAATAGAAAGGTCTATATAGAAAAAGGCTCCTATATAATTGCTATTGGTAAAGTGGGAGATACTTTTAAGTTAACAAAATTTGATATATTTAAGGATATAAAAGGACATTGGGCAGAAGATACTGTAAATTTACTTGCTTCAAAGAGTATTGTAAAAGGTGTGGACAAGGAAAAGTATGGTCCTGGGCTTCAAATGAAAGGGTCTGACTTTATAAGTCTTTTGGAAAGAGTCTTCAAAACAGATATAAAAGACGAATATGCATCGGAAGAAAGTATTACGAGAGGTCAAGCCTTAACTGAAATAGCCAAGCTATTGGCTACTATAGGCTATGAAAACAAATTATCTATAGAGGAAGCAAATCAGCTCTTGAAGGCTTTTAAAGATGTAGAGAATGTTGATGAGCAGTTGAAAAAAGATGTTGCCTTTTTAGTTCAAATGGGAATTGTTAAAGGTAGAGGTGGCACTATAGCACTGGAAGCGCCAATGACCCGTGCTGAGGGAGCATTTTTAATAAGAGCATTGATGAATTAAAATATGGTCAGCTACTGTGAGATTGTTAACAGTAGCTGATTTTTTGGTGGATAAAATTAATCACTTTGTCAAAAATAGTCTACTTAAACTTGGGACAAATTAATAAAATAAAAAATAATAAATTGGTTCTTCGAAACTC
>CAZAJU010000173.1:0-2888 GCA_964485455.1 uncultured Tissierella sp. | reverse complement strand
TCACACCGATAGCAATCGAAGAAGGATTAAGATTCGCGATTCGTGAAGGTGGAAGGACTGTAGGATCAGGCGTTGTAACTAAAGTTTACGAATAATATATAAAGTGTTTAGGGGCGACCTAAGTCGCCTCTAAAATCACGTAAAAAAACTCTAGTTTTTGATAAAAAAAGCTTGAGTTTTCTTTGTATATGGTGTAAGATATACTAGTGTTTAAAATTAGGTAGAGAATAAAAGGTTAAAACCTGTTATTTTCAACGAGGACAAAAATGCGATGAAGCAAAAGGTGGCTGTTTTGTACAGGGAATTTTTGCTGAGTATGTCCGGTTTTAAATCGGGCGACCAAGTTGCCGAAGATTTTAAAAAAATAGAACACACCCGGAAGTGTGTATCGGCATCTTGCGTTGCATGTAGTATGTTAGCATGCGATAAGGAGGGAATTAAATGTCAAACAAACAAAAAATAAGAATTAGGTTAAAGGCTTATGATCATGAATTATTAGATTCATCAGCTCAAAAGATTGTTGAGACAGCAAAGAGAACAGGTGCTACTGTATCAGGTCCAGTTCCATTGCCAACTGAAAAAGAAATCGTAACAATCCTAAGAGCAGTTCACAAGTACAAGGATTCAAGAGAGCAATTTGAGCAAAGAACTCATAAGAGATTAATAGATATCCTTAGTCCTAACCAAAAGACTGTAGATTCATTGATGAAATTGAATTTACCAGCAGGAGTAGATATAGAGATAAAGTTATAATGTATAATTATTACTTTATATGATTCCTAAGGGAATCCGCTGTAAAATAATAGGAGGTGCAGTAATGAAGAATATATTAGGTAAGAAAGTAGGAATGACTCAAGTTTTCGCAGAAGATGGAAGTTTAATTCCTGTTACAGTAGTAGAGGCTGGTCCGCTAGTAGTAGTACAAAAGAAAACTGTTGAGAAAGATGGTTATAGTGCTATTCAAGTAGGATTTGCTGATGTAAAGGCTAACAGAATGAATAAGCCAGCAAAAGGACAATTCGAAAAGGCTAATTTAGCATATAAGAAGTTCTTAAGAGAAATTAAGGTTGAGAATTCAGATGAATTCGAAATCGGTCAAGAGATTAAAGCGGATGTATTTGCAGTAGGAGACATGGTTGACGTATCTGGAACTTCAAAAGGTAAGGGTACTCAAGGTGTTATCAAGAGACACGGATTCGGTAGAGGTAGAGAGACTCATGGTTCTAAGTTCCACAGAATGCCAGGAGGTATGTCAGCTGGTACTTATCCAGGTAGAGTGTTCAAGGGTCATAGAATGATGGGAAGAATGGGAAATGAAAAAGTTACTATTCAAAACCTTGAAGTGGTTAGAGTAGATGCTGACAAGAATTTAATTCTTATAAAAGGTGCAATCCCAGGACCTAAAAAAGGACTTGTATCGATTAAAGCTACTACTAAGAAGTAATATTTCGCAAAGGAAGGAGGATACAAAATGCCTAAAGTTAATGTTTACAATATGCTAGGAGAACTAGTTGAAGAAATGGAATTAAGTGAAGATGTGTTTGGTGTTGAAATCAACCAACATGTAGTTTGGGAGGTTGTTAAAAACCAACTTGCAAATAAAAGACAAGGAACACAATCAGCTAAGACTAGAGCTGAAGTAAGAGGTGGAGGAAGAAAGCCTTGGAGACAAAAGGGAACTGGTAGAGCTCGTCAAGGAAGTATAAGATCACCGCAATGGAAGGGTGGCGGAGTTGTATTCGCACCAAAGCCAAGAGATTACAGCTATGCAGTGCCTAAGAAGGTAAGAAGACTTGCATTGAAGTCTGCTTTAACTTCTAAAGTTCAAAACAATGAGATCATAGTTGTTGATTCAATAAAATTTGATGCTCCAAAAACCAAAGAGATGGCTAATTTGTTAACTAAATTAAATGCAGATAAAAAAGCTCTTATAGTAATGGATACTAAGGATGTAAATGTAATTAAATCAGCAAACAACATCCCAAATGTAGCAACAGCATTGGTTAATACAATTAATGTATATGATATATTGAAATATAATTCATTTATTATAACCAAGGATGCAGTGAGAAAAGTGGAGGAGGTGTATGCATAATGCGTAGTCCACACGATATTATTATTAAACCGGTAATAACTGAAAGAAGTATGGATGATATGGCAGAAAATAAGTACACATTTGTAGTTGATAAAAAAGCTAACAAATCTGAGGTTAAAAAAGCTGTTGAAACCATATTTGGTGTAACTGTGGAAAAAGTAAATACTATGAATATGCTTGGAAAGATTAAAAGACAAGGTATGAATAGTGGAAGAAGACCTAGCTGGAAAAAAGCTATAGTAAAATTAACAGATGATTCTAAGAAGATAGAATTCTTCGAAGGCATGGAATAAAAAGGTTTTATAGAAGGAGGGAAATTGAATGGCAATAAGAAAGTTTAAACCTACTTCCCCTGCACTAAGACAAATGACTGTTTCTACTTTTGAAGAAATAACAAAAAAAGAACCAGAAAAGTCATTAGTTATTAGTTTAAATAAGAGCGGTGGAAGAAACTCCCAAGGAAGAATCACTATCCGTCATAGAGGCGGCGGTGCTAAGAGAAAATATAGAATAATAGATTTCAAAAGAGATAAAGATGGTGTACCAGGACGTGTTGCTGCTATTGAATACGATCCAAACAGAACTGCTAACATTGCATTAATCAATTATGCAGATGGTGAAAAGAGATATATTCTTGCACCTTATGGAATTAAAGTAGGAGACCCTATTCTTTCTGGAGTAGAAGCGGATATCAAGGTTGGTAATGCACTTCAACTTAAGGATATTCCTGTTGGTACAACTGTACACAATGTAGAATTAAAGCCAGGTAAAGGTGCTCAACTTGTAAGAAGTG
>CAZAJU010000172.1:0-2893 GCA_964485455.1 uncultured Tissierella sp. | reverse complement strand
TCAGGAAAAGGTTCAAGACCAGGTGAATCAGTAGATTGAACTGAAGGAAGAGTATACATTTTTGGAGGAGTATTTTAAGTAAAATTATTTAATTTAGATTTATTATTATTCACCCGAGGTAATTTGCAGTTAGAGGACTAGAATCTCTTTTGCTCAAATATGGGTATTATCCTCTCAAATCTGAGCCACCAATTCACCTAGGGGAGGTCAAATCTCTACAACCCTTCCAAATGGTGACCGCGTCAGGGTCGCACTTGAGAAATCGCAATAATCGCAAGGGGGGATACCCAGCTAGTTTATATTAAAGCAACATGGTCGTGTGTGTACTGGAAACACTGCATTCATAGGACTTGTGGCTTTTTTATTTACGTCCAAATAGTATAAAAAAATAGCTGTTTTACATTAATATAACTTGATATTTACAGGCTTTTGAGTGCTATATGTATATAACAAAACATTCAAAGAAAGGTGGTTATATTATGGAAAGAAAAATCACTTATGAAATCAAAGGAGCGTCTAGGAGAGAACTATCACAGGCAATCAGCGAGGTCCTAAACACGAAAGCAGTCTACAAGGGTGTACCAAGCTGCGCATATGAAATTGGAGGGATACTACTTGACAGAGAAGGGGCGGTTATTTTACCCAACACCATGACAGCAAAAGAAATAAGTGATTTAGTGACCAGCCTTAAAGAGAGGGGTTTTACAGCCACAAACTCCGGAGAAGATGCTTTTGACGGCTATGAGGTAGCAATACCTAGGGATATGTTCACAGACAAGGGACTGGAAAACTTAAGAAAGATAGTAAATGCCAAAGGAGAGCTTATAAGTAAAGCCATAGGAACACAGGACTTAAGAATTATTGAAAGCGATGAGAAGGTAAGCTTTCCTTGGTATCCAAGGACAGAAGATAGCGAGGAAGTTAATTTCTACCTACAGTTTACTGAAAGACTATGCAAAATGGCAATAGAAAGGAACAGGGTAACCTTAGAGCCAAAGAAAAGCGAGAATGAAAAATATGACTTTAGGTGCTTTCTACTAAGGCTAGGCTTCATAGGAGAAGAATTTAAAGTTATCCATTTCAGAGCTGGTTTCTCCATAGATGTAAAAGCATATAATAGCTCCAAGGGCTATGATTAGAGAAAAAATAATAGCCCATCTCTTGGTTTTTTTAAGATATGAAGCAAATGCTTGATCATCTATCCTTTTAGAATATCCTATTGTTACTACTTTATTATCCATCTATAAGCCTTCCATTAATGAATCATTGGATGACAACTGTTTGTGTTGCAACCTTCCAGGCTACAGAATAACCAAAGTTCTCTACTACAAATCTAACTGGAACCATGGTTCTTTCCTTTAGAATTAGAGGGGCTACATCCATGGCCTTTGATTTTTAATTCATCTTTATAGTTGTCTTTCCAATCCACATCTCTAGGGTATCCTTATCTTTTTTCAAGCTAATCTTCTAGTCCTTTGCATCATATCCAACGCTTCCACCTAAAGATTCCATTACGGCTCTTATTGGTATTAGAGTTCTGCTATTGAAAACTACAGGAGTGGTGTCCCTGCCCGGATCAATTTCTTTTTGAGCTCCATTAACCTTCATCATTTTTTGATTAATGGTCATCTCTATTATGGTCTTATTCCATGCTTTTGCTTCTGTTTCTATATTAAAGGATTTCTTAGTTAGTTCTACCTTACTATCTGCAACAGCCATTTCTACTGGTCCTACAAAAATTACCTTGCCTGTTTTCTTAGATGTTAAATTGACTACTCCTTCAAGGACTTTTAAGGTAGACTTGCTTCCTGTCTCCTCGCACACAAAGGTGGTCCCCTTGATACCAGCAACAGCTTGATTCATTTATATTTCCATAGTCCCATGAGTTATTATCTCTTGAAAATTGGTATAGATATTTCCTATTATAAGATCAAGCTTACTATCTTGACCACTAGGAACTGTTATGATAATCTCAGATTTTTCCTTAATGTTAAAGGTGGTCACATCAAGCATACTTAAGATGCAGCTAGAATTTCCTGAAGTTCTAATATGATCTCCTACATAGAGAACAGTATCTAATTCTACCAAGTCCCAGACATATTCATTATCTCCTCGGCGAACTTCTACTTCTCCGTAAAGGTCTGATACTCTTATTCTTGAATCTACATAGTTCGGATTTTTTGGCTGGGTCTTAGGTGGATTAGGTTTTGTTGGTTTAGGTCCCCTGCAATCATCCTATAAGTTTTTCCCTTTAAGTGTAAATTTGTTATCTCACTCTCACGTTCTGTGAGCACCTCCAATATATTGAATTCTTCAATAATCTCAGTTTGAGTTTCTCTTGGAATTTCAGATAGTACAGTTAGATATGAATGGCTTTTTATCAGGTCAATAAGTCTATTATGGGAGTAATACCAAGCTAATACAAACTACTCCCATGACAAGAAGAATATAGGTTTGGCTCTGATTATTTCCTAATGAGACTACATTTCCTATTAGCCCTCCTAACAAGACTCCTAGCACATTGGCTGATAATCCTATGCCCAGAACTTTAGAAGGATTATTGTCCAACTCCAGCATTTCATCTAAGATGCTCCACCAAAAGAGGTCAAAACACCACAAGCTCCAAGCATCAGGGTATTTATAATAAGATAATCCATCCATGACCTACCAAGGAGCTGAAAGAAAATAAAGGAAAATCCAATCATAGCAATGGAGAATAGCATAAGACTTCTGGCTCTTTTCATTTTCTTGAAAATTCAATTACATGCTAGAAGCCCAATAAAATGTGCAGCTATGCTGCCGAAAACAAATGACCGGACTGAAATATTATGTTTATCAGCAAGGCTATAAAGTACCCGCCCTTCAAATGGAAAGGCCAAAAGCCAGGAGAAAA
>CAZAJU010000171.1:0-2935 GCA_964485455.1 uncultured Tissierella sp. | reverse complement strand
GACTTAGGATCTAGTGTCATTGACGTGGGGGTTCAAGTCCTCTATCCCGCACCATTATAAAAGCACAAGTCTTAGGATTTGTGCTTTTATTATTTTTCGAGATACACCACTTTATGTTTCGTAAGCATTTGCTCCGGATGCCGAAACGGTTAATTCTGGACCACCAGCCTGTAGGTTTCTTTTTTTCTTCTAATTTTCTTTATTAAATACCATTCCATAAAACTCCTCTGAAAATTTCATTGATGAGATAGTCTTAAAATCATAGTTTATGATTAGATTTTCTAACTCTTCTTTATTTATCTTGTAGTTTATAGGCGGACCCATTTCAGTCAATATTTTTTCCCACTCAATTATTGCAAGCTTTCCACCAACTTTTAATATCCTTTTGATCTCTTCTATAAATTTATTCTTATCTCCAATTTCATGTAGGACATTGACCAGTAAGGCAAAAGAAACAGATTCATCAGGTATTTTTAAATTGTACTCTTCAGTTTTAATTATTACAACATTTGAAAGATTAGCCACCCTTGCTCGTTTTTCAACCTCCGCAAGCATCTCTTGAGATGTATCTAGAGCAAAGATTTTATCAAAGAGACTAGCAAGAATACTCCCTCCTCTATAGGTGGGAGATGAATTGCAAAAATATTCATTAAACACTATTGCAACAGAACATATATTCTGATATTATATAAGTAACAAAGCATATCTAGTCCTAATAGTGAATCTTAAATGGATGGAGGTGATATTGTGTATCTAACAATAAAACAACAGCTTAAACATCTTACCAAAGAAGAATATCTCATCTTAAAAGATTTGACCCACACGGCTAAAAACCTATACAATGTTGCCTTGTATAATATTAGACAACATTTCTTCCAAACCGGAAATTATCTTAACTATTATGAAAACTACCCCTTATGTAAGGATAATGAAAACTATAAACTACTAAACAGTAATATGAGTCAGCAAATACTTAAGGAAGTAGATGGGGCCTTTAAATCTTTCTTCCAGCTGCTAAAATTAAAGAATGAAGCTAGATATAATGGGAAAGTGAGTATTCCTAAATATCTAGACAAAGATGAATACTATACTTTGGTTATTGGATTTGTTAGAATCAATGGCAACAAACTAATAATTCCTTACTCAAATAGCTATAAGAAAAACCATAAGCCTATATCTATTACAATACCATCAAATTTGAAGGACAAAAGTGTAAAAGAGATTAGAATAAAACCTAAACTATCTGGGAGGTACTTTGAGGTTCAATATACCTATGAGGTAGAGATAAATCAAAGTGAATTAAATAAAAACAATGCACTTTCAATAGACTTAGGAATAAATAATCTAGCAACCTGTGTTACAAACAAAGGACAATCCTTCATCATCGATGGAAAGGGATTTAAATCAATAAACCAATGGTACAATAAGCAAATGGCCAAATGGCAAAGCATAAAGGACAATCAAAAAATAAAGGGAATAACCAATAAACAAGCTACTATCACCAGAAAAAGAAATAACCAAGTAAACGACTATATAAATAAAAGCTGCAGAAAAATAATCAACTACTGTATTAACAATGATATTGGGACCCTAGTATTAGGATATAACGATAATATCCAAGATAAAATAAATATAGGAAGAGTCAATAATCAAAACTTTGTTAATATACCCATAGGTAATATAAGATTTAAATTAGAATATCTCTGTAAACTATATAATATTATCTATATAAAACAAGAGGAAAGCTATACATCAAAAGCCAGCTTCTTTGATGGTGATGATATTCCAACCATAGGTGATAAAGTAAATATATCCTTCAGTGGCAATAGAGTAAAGAGAGGACAATACAAGACCAAAAGTGGAAAGACACTTAATTCAGATGTAAATGCAGCACTAAATATCTTAAAGAAAAGTAAAGTTGTGGATCTTAGCATCCTATACAATAGAGGCGAAGTGGATACGCCTATAAGAATAAGGATAGAATAGCTATCAATCTTCTTAAGAAGCTCCCACTTCTAAATGAAATGAAAGTGGTGAGTGATTCACTAATTATTGATGAAGCATCATACATTACCTTCAACCGCCATCAGTCCGAATTACTATTTAAAGTGATAGCTGATAGAGCAGAAAAAAGGAGCGTAATTATCTCCACAAATTTAAAATTCTCGGAATGGACAACCCTATTTGAAAATGAAACCATGGTAGCTGCTCTTATTGATAGACTAACCTTTAGGTCCCATGTATTAAACATGAATGGTGTTTCATTTCGAAGTGAACATTCTAAAGATAATGGTTCATCAAATTAATCAAGATTATTTAAAATTATGAAGTAAGGGAAATGCCATAAAGGGTGTTTCCCTAAATTAAGAGCTTAGTGGTAAACTTTTTCAGTATCAATAATCTAAATATGGTAAACTTTTTGAGTATCCCAACTGGTAAACAAATTCAGTAGCGAGTGGTAAAAAAATTCATCGACATTCGCAAAATGGATACAGAATATAAAATAGAAGTTATAGATGTATTAGAATAAAAAATTCTAATACATCTGTTTTTATATAAAGAAAATTAAATCAATAAAATAAAACGGCTACATTGAGATATAAGGATCTAATTAGAAAACGCTTTGGAAAGGTAAATAACTATCTTGACATCATTCCGATATAGGTATAAAATCATCGTGAGGTGATATTTATGGACTATATAAGTATAAAAGAAGCAAGTAAAAAATGGGAAATAAGCGATAGTAGAATACGACTACTATGTCGCGAAGGCAGAATAGAAGGAGCTATTAAGATAGGAAGAAATTGGGCAATTCCTTTCGATGCTGTAAAACCAATTGACGGAAGAGAAACTATTAATAAAGAATACCTTGGTTTGGAATATGATTTTAATATTATTGATTCTCTAAAAGAAAAGATTGATAAGTATAGACCAT
>CAZAJU010000170.1:0-2955 GCA_964485455.1 uncultured Tissierella sp. | reverse complement strand
ATATAATCTATGATTTCACCCCAAATGAAATATCTCCTATATTAAAAAATAATCTTACTGTTGGAAGTAAATGGGACTATGTTACTGAAAATGGATCGATTACCTGGACTGTTGCTGATATGGGAGTTACATTAGATTTAGATTTTAATGTGTTTCATAATTGCATAATAATTCAGGAAGACAATCAGATAGTGGGCTTTCAGTCACTTTCATATTATGCACCGGGGTATGGAATTATTTATGTTTCATCTCCTGAAGGAGGATATGAATACTACAGACTTACAGATATAAGTGAGATTTCAGAAGATGAAGCTAAGGATATAATTTCTAAATGGTGCCCTAATTATCTTTATATTAAGGATGATAGAACACAAAACTAAAGATGAAACTACAAGCAGTTTCATCTATGCTAAAAACAATTCACTAATAAATACGATTATGCAACAAGAAAGTGATACTTTAAAAAGACTGGCACCAAACCATGCAGTTATTACTCCGATTATTAAGGCCAATGCTCCAGATATTGGGCTTTGGGTTGCTTTAAGTATGGCAGGAAAAGTCATTACTGATAATGTAACATATGGCACATAATAAAGGAATGATTGAAAAAATTGGTTTTTAATTTGCTTTTGAAATAAAACTAGAGGTAAAACTCGGATTGCATATGTCACTCCAGCCATGATTGCTATATATATGTAAGTATTATTATTCATTTTCTGCTCCCTTTCTCTTATCTATTGGAAATAATAAAGAAGCTATTGAAGATATTGCTATTGTTAGAATGATGGTACGTGTACCTGAGGATAATGCTGAAATCACAGGAAGCCAGGAAGTTGCAAAGCTTGCTGCAAAACTAATCAATATGAGACCACCTATAACTTTATTTTTGTGTACAGGCGGAATTATTACTGCAAGGAACATACCATATAAGGCAACGCTAAGTGCACTTACAACTCGCAAAGGAAGAATATTACCTGCAATAATGCCAAGGGCAGTTCCAGTTGACCAAAAGGGTATGGTAACAAGCATAGCTCCATAAGTATAATATGGATTTATAAAATTGGGTCTTGCAATGGTGATTCCGAAAATTTCATCAGTCACATCAAAGCCAAGTATAAAACGATGATAAAATGGCATATCTGGGTTCATACGTTGGCTCAAGGCTGAGCTCATTAAGAAGTATCTTGCATTAGTAATTAATGTAACAATTATCATTTCTATATATGAGGCACTTGCAGCAATTAGAGTAAACCCTGCATATTGACCGGCTGAAGCGTTTATAAGTAGACTTGTCAGAAATCCTTGAAAGGGTGTAAGACCAGCATTTTTTGCCGCTATTCCCAAGGAAAAAGCAACAGCAAAATAGCCAAGACCTATAGGAATACCATCTTGCATTCCCTCCTTAAAAGCACTTGAATTTTGGGATTGAATTTTGGATTTTTTTGATGATGATGGTGTCATTGATGCACTCCTGATAGTTTTTATTACAGTATAACAATAATTTTTCCATAAGTAAAATAAAAGAGGGTGGTTATTTTGAAAAGCAGCATCACCTAGCTTTAATGTCATTTCAACAAAGGGTCCAAATGCCTTAACTATACTTAAAGCCATGGAGCCATCTATTGAACCAATGGTCAGGTTAGGCGATACAGTCCAATACACTTTTGAACTTGAAGGAGAGATATTTAAGGAAATTATTATACTTTGATAAAATTGCCGAAGTAGTGGTATGATTGTTTAGAGGTGTTTAAGAATGAAAGGTTTTATAAGAAAGGACTTATCTTTTTCACTTTGTGGTCTTAACTGTAGGTTATGCCCTATGCGTTTAGGTGGACATTGTCCTGGATGTGGTGGTGGAGCTGGAAACCAATCTTGTGCAATAGCAAAATGCAGCTTACAGCATGGTAATGTTGAATATTGTTTTCTTTGTCCTGATTTTCCATGCGAGAGATACGAAGGTGCTGAAGAATATGATTCCTTTATTACACATCAGCGGCAGCTAAGGGATATAATAAGAGTTCAAGAAATTGGTATAGAAGCTTATAATAATGAACAGACTAGAAAGTCTGAAATTCTTGAAATATTGTTATCCAACTATAATGATGGAGGAAGAAAAAATTTTTATTGTGTTGCTATAAACCTTATACCATTTCAGGACATTGAAGAAATCATGCAAGAGATTGCCAACAACACCAGCTTAAATGAACTTACCTTGAAAGAAAAAGCAGAATATGTTGTTTGTCTTTTTAAAAAATATGCTGCACAAGAGTGTATTATACTCAAGTTGCGTAAGAAAAGCTGAAAATGAGGTTATATTATGGCTAAAAATAATATTTATAAAATGAGTGTAGCAATCGTTTACCCGCTTTATATTAACAAGGCTGAGAAAAAAGGTCGTACTAAAATGGAAGTTGATGAGATTATTCGTTGGTTAACAGGATACAGCCAGATGGAATTAGAATCACAGCTAGAAAAAAATATAGATTTTGAAACCTTCTTTGCAGAGGCGCCCAAGCTTAATCCTTCGAGAGCTTTGATTAAGGGTGTAGTTTGTGGTGTTCGAGTGGAAGATATTGAGGACCCACTGATGCAGGAAATTCGATACTTAGATAAGCTAATCGATGAGTTGGCAAAGGGAAAAGCCATGGAAAAAATTTTACGGAAATGATAAATTCTACTATTGCTTAAATAAAAAAGAAAGGATGATTTAGTTATGTTTGATGCTAAGAGATATGCTTTTAAAATAGAAGTAACTACACGAGCAGTATTTAAATGTGAAAGATATGGTATAGGGATATTACTCGAACCGGACTATTTAGAAAAGAACCCCTTTATCCCAATAATGGCCGTATTAGGAAATTTTTATAATAGAGTGGGAACTGGGTACAGAGAAAAAATAGATGAATTCATTGAAGAATATCATTTGGAAATGGGTAAGAGTATTACCGAGATTGG
>CAZAJU010000169.1:0-2956 GCA_964485455.1 uncultured Tissierella sp. | reverse complement strand
AGAATTCCCATCTCCCATAATAACTGCAAACCAATAAACAATGCAAAAACTGACCAACTGATAGCTGCTGAAGACTTTGGTATTAGTCCAATAAGAAGCATCACTATACCACCAGTAATCCATATTGCTGGAAGCTTATACAGTGCCGCTGATAGAATATCCCAGTCACTACCCGATAATCCTCCTGTCAAGCCTTTTCCCAGTGTAATACCCAGGCCAATTGTAAGGGCAATTAGTGCAGTACCTGCCACTGAAAAGACCACATGAGATCCTATCAGACTACTTCTTGTCGTTGTAGTTGATAACAATGCATCAACATGCTGTTCTTCTTCTTCAGCTCTAACTCGAAGAGCTGCAAGGATTCCATAAGCTGCTACAAAGAGACCCAACACAAAGATCATCAGGGCAAGAAAGGCTTTTTCAGGTTCACCAAAAAGGCTCATCCATGAAGCTAGTACAGGAACACTCTCTAACATATCAGCCACTAAAGCATCTACACTTCCGATTCCAATACTAAATATAAATAAGACAACTGTCCAGCTTATAAAAGACCCTCTGTGCATACGAAGAGACAATGCCCAAACATTATTAAGATAAGCTGGTGCATCTGCTTTGCCTATTTTGTGAGGAATAACTCCTTCACCAATATCGCGGCGTACGGATAACTTCAATGCCATCATAAACATTGCTATAACTATTGGTATTACAACAATCAGTACTCCAAAGCTATTACTATCAAAGGGGCGAATAATAAAAAACCACCTAAAAGGTGTAATATAGCTGGAAATATTGATAGTTTCTGTTAGGTTATTAAAAAAAGATATTACATAAAAGCCTCCAAAAAGTGCCATAGCTATACTGCTTGCTGATCTACGAGAGGATGTTAGCTGGCTAGTTATCGCTGCTATAGCTGTAAAAAGACTACTACCAACGGTAACAAGGAGCCCCATTCCTAAAGAACCCATAAATTCCATGCCAAAAGCTACCATTGAAAGAGTGAGTAACAGTCCCATGAAGAAATTTATACTTAAACAAAGAATTGAAGCAGCCATAAGCTGTGCTTGTTTACCTATTACGCAAGAACATAGTAAGTCTGTACGACCGCTTTCCTCCTCGCCACGGGTCATTTTAGTCATTGATAGTATATTGAAGATGGCGGCTACTATTAGAGATACTGTTTTGATATTCCAAGATACGATACCAGGAACGTCTTTTGTTAAAATAAAACCATGAATTGCTGCTACTACAGGGTTTAGAATACTTTCATCTACAAATACAGAAAGCTCTTGTGATGTAGTAAACATACTGCCGTAGCTTAAATAAGCTGAAATAGCAAGCAGCGCGGGAGTAAGTATCCAGATACTTCTTTTTATCCAACCTTTTTTGAGATAAAAGCGCAACAACGCGCTAGTGCCTTGAAAGTCAAGGGATTTCATGCTAATTACCTCCTTTATTATTCAGAATAATGCCTTATAAACAGTTCTTCTAGTGTTGGTGGAGTACTGTTCAGACTTACAACGTTGTATTGTGTAAGTTTTTGCAAAACTTGGTTTATTGAATCACCTTCAATACTGAAAGTCACGCGTTTCCCTTCTATATCCACATTGAATACTCCTCTTATGTCGGAAAATATTTTTTCTGGAACAGGAGTTATCGTTTCAACCGTAAAACGTGTTTGTGTCAAATGTCTCATCTCTGACAGTGTACCGCTTTCCACAATAGTACCATTCTTAATAATCCCTATTCTGTCACATACATTTTCAACCTCAGTAAGAATATGACTTGAGAGAAATACTGTTTTTCCATTATCTTTTGCCTCTCTAATACATGACTGAAATTCCATCTCCATTAAAGGATCTAATCCCGAAGTTGGCTCATCAAGTATCAATAAATCTACATCAGATACAAAGGCAGATATAAGCAGTACCTTCTGACGATTACCCTTGGAATAGGTTTTACATTTTTTTGTTGGATCAAGCTGAAATCGCTCCAGCAATTCAGCTTTACGCTTTGTGTCAAATTTCCCTCTCATTTTTGCTAGTAGATCGATAACCTCGCCTCCTGTAAGGTATGGCCAGAGATTTACATCACTTGGTACATATGCAAGATGACTGTGCAGTTCAGAAGCATTCTGATATACGTCCTTGCCAAAGATTTCTGCTTTTCCACCAGAATTACGTAAAAGCCCTAGCAAAATTCTAATAGTTGTTGATTTCCCAGCACCATTCGGGCCGATAAAACCATAAATTTCGTTTTGCTTGACCTCAAGATTCAAATCTTTAAGTGCTTGAAATGTGCCATAAGATTTAGTAAGTTGATGTGTAACAATGACAGACATAATTATACCCCCTAATTTTTATAGAATAGTTGTTTTAAAATTTCAAAGTAGCTGTCACATTCTGTGGTAAGAGCATCGAAGTTCATTTCATCCCATGAAAGCCCTTTGACTTTTGACTGTATTTTATCTGCAATACCATTTAAGCTCCAAATAATCAATTCTTTGGCTTTTTTAACATCAATTCCATCCTTAAATTTGTTGTCATCCACATTTTCAAAGAGTTTATCAAAGGTATAAACTCTCGTATCCTTACCCTTCTTATCGAGCTGGGCTTTAATCTCTTCAGTATCTGTAATGATCGCTACTCTAAAAAAGTCAAAGAGTTGGGGATGCTTATGAAGCAATTCAATCTTGACGAATGCAATCTGCCTACAACGTGCCAGCATATCTCGTTCATCCATATTGATGGAACCAAAAAAGTCGTCTAATATGGTCTTTAATGAATATTCATAGAGATATAAAAAAAGATCTTTCTTACTATTTACATAATGGAACATCAACCCTTTTGAGATACCAGCATTCTTAGCAATACTAATGGTAGAAGCATCTTCATAACCTTTAGTAGCAAACTCTTTAAGTGCTGAATTGATGATAGCATCTTTTCTTTCTTTATCTAAG
>CAZAJU010000168.1:0-3030 GCA_964485455.1 uncultured Tissierella sp. | reverse complement strand
CCTTTTCCTATCTTTTCGCTCTTTCTGATACAAAAAACCTTTCATAAATCCCTCTATCCATATATGTTTCAAGTAAGCCCTTCATTATATCATCGGAGATTTTTACTTCTTTGTCCACTATATCTAGCCATAATGGTACTCCTCTACTATTTTCAGGAGTAAGGGTAAATACCAGATTTGCCATATCCTCCAACTTATCCCTTTGACTATCGATTATGTCCATACCCACTACAGATGGTTGTAAAGAAGACCTTAGAAAAACAGAAGAATAGCCTTGAGGCTCCTTTCTATTAGCATCATCTCTTATTAGTATCATCTCGCCGTAATCCAAGACTCCAAATAATAATTCCCTATCATACATGATTTGTCTCATATCGGGCTCCATCTCCATTAGCTTATCCCCAATTATGGAGGTTTTAATATCCTTGATTACACCAAAAAGAATAATATCCTTTTCTTCACAGACTTGTCGAAGCTTCTGCCACTTTTCTCCTGCATAAATATTATATCGTATTAAACCTCCATCCATCATTAAACTGTGAGGCTCTAGCCCAATACTTTCTAAGGCTGCTTCTAACTCTATGTTAGCAAGCATCTTATCCTTTTTTTCCTCAACAATTCGGTCTCCTTCCTCCAAGAGATTTTCCTCCTCTTCTGAAATCAAAGGTGTATAAATATGGGTCTTGAAAATGGGGTGTTCTTTTTTGGCTGTGGATTTTGCCAATCCTTGAAACAACTCTATATAGTGAGGATATCCCCCGCCAATTCGATTGTTTGAGCCATCAACCCCAACTATTCCTCCCTTATCATAAAAGGTAATAAGCTTATTCTTATCAAGCTTTTCCATTTTCTTTATTTGACCTATATTTTCTTCTATAAATTTTCTTGTTTCTAGTCTGCTTCTTCCTAGTACGTTTTCATATTTTATATTTAAAAGCTGATTAACTTCAGATATCTTTGTCTTTAACTCATTATTTATACTGTACATATTTATATCCTTTCCGTTAGTAAGATTACCTCATATAATTGACTTTTTTTGTAAAGGTGGTATAATTATGTCACAACTAGCTTTACAATACTAATCATACTACTAATTTATAGGAGGAATCACAGATGAAATCTACAGGCATAGTTAGAAAAGTAGATAACTTAGGCAGGGTTGTAATACCAATAGAATTAAGGAGAAATTTGGACATAGATGTAAGAGATGCTCTGGAAATCTTCGTAGACGAAGATCAAATTATCCTTAAGAAGTATGCACCAGCATGCATATTCTGTGGACAAGCCAAAGGAGTAACTCAATTTAAGAATAAGAATATCTGTCCGGCGTGCAGAGAAGAATTATCTAAATAGCAGTAATTTGAAAAACATTCTAATGATTCCCCCAATAATCTTAGAATGTTTTCTTTTTATTCCAGCTTTAAGCTTTCTGCATATACCTCGTTCTTAGAAAGCTTATACTGAGTTGCAACTGCCTTTACGGCTTCTTTTTTAGTAAGTCCCTTTTCTATTTGTTTTCTTAATTCCTCAGAAATGTTAATTTCAACTATCTCCTCAAAGCTATTTCCTTCTACGATTATTACAAATTCACCTTTAGGTTGGCTATCTGAAAATCTGTTGATGGCATCTTCAAATGTGCCTCTAAATATTTCCTCATAATGCTTAGTAAGTTCACGTCCAATTGCAATCCTTCTATTTCCAAAAGCAACGAACATATCTGTAAGACTCTCCCTAACCCTGTGAGGTGCCTCATAGAATATAATAGTTCGCTTTTCCTTCTTAAGCCCTTCTAAAGCTTTTACTCTGTCTTTTTTCTTTTGGGGCATGAATCCTTCAAAGACAAATTTATCCGTAGGTAGTCCGCTGGCTACAAGGGCTGTAATAGAGGCCGTAGGTCCTGGAAGTACTACTACATTCAAGCCTTCTTCTATGGCAAGTCTTATGATATCTTGCCCTGGGTCTGATATCCCAGGCATTCCTGCATCGGAGATTACTGCAATGCTCTTACCTTCCCGTAAAAGTTGGATAAGCTCAGGACCCTTTTCTCTTATATTATGCTCGTGATAACTGGTTAAAGGCTTCTTGATTTCATAATGATTTAATAGCCTTAAACTATGTCTTGTATCCTCACAGGCTATTAAATCTACTTCACCAAGGATTCTAAGGGTTCTTAAAGTAATATCCTCAAGATTTCCAATAGGAGTAGGACATATATATAATGTGCCGTAGTTTACTGTTTGTTGTTCACTATTCACTATCTATTTCTCCATTCCATATATCTTATAAATTTCCTCTGTATAGCTTCCATCCTCTTTATAAACTATTAGAGGTTCATGAAATTTTATTTCAGGTTTTCCTCCCTTTAATCCCTCAATTAAGAGGAGGTTTGGCTTCTTTCCTATTTTGGGTTGAACAAATCTTATATATTTGGGCTCTATTCTAAATTCTCTCATGGTACACAGAATATCCACTAAACGGTCTGGGCGATGTACCATATAAAATTTACCTTGAGGGTTTAAAAGATATTCAGCAGTTCTAATTATATCCTCCAGGTTACAACTGATTTCATGTCTGGATATTGCAAAGTTATCATCTAAATTTACGAGAGCACTTCCAGTTTTCGCATATGGAGGATTGGAAGTTACACAGTCAAAACTGGCCTTAGGAAATTTGTTTGGCAATTCCTTTAAATCCATATTCAATATTTTTATTCTATCCTCAAGACCATTTAGCTCTACGGTTCTTTTAGCCATTTCAGCAACTTCTTCTTGGATTTCAACCCCGTATATTTCTTTTACATTTCTTTTGCCAATCATCCTCAAAGGGATTATACCAGTTCCTGTTCCCAAGTCCATAACAATTCCGCGAGGCTTTGCAAAGTCTGAAAGAAATATGGCATCAGTTCCATAGGAAAATCGCTTTTTATTCTGTATTATTTTATATTCAGTCCCAGGGACTACATCTATTCGTTCTTCATCAAGTAAAATCATAATTTCTCCACTTCTATTTTACAATTATGCAGTCCTTAGC
>CAZAJU010000167.1:0-3076 GCA_964485455.1 uncultured Tissierella sp. | reverse complement strand
AGATTTAACCTGTTTTTTAATATAAAATATAAATTTTAATTTATGATATTAATATATTAAAACCAAATAGAAGGAGAAATCATATGAAGAAAGAAAATAATTTTATAAAGACTAAGGGTAAGAAAATTCTATCCATATCCTTATCCCTAGTAATGGCATTTGGAGCATTTACAACACCGGTTTCAGCTGCGGAAAGGCTTATAGGCTACAATAATAACATCCCGGGAAAACTAAATATGAATCTGATAGGACGCTATGATGTAGATATCAATAGCCCTGAAGGTGGTCTTGAAATTGTAGCTTATAATAATAAAAATCAAACAGCTTATGCAGTAGATGGAATAAATAGTGTACTGGTTGCAATACCATTTAAATCATTGCAAACAGGTAATTTTAAGGATTTAAGTTCTGTTGGTTTTCAGATAGACTTAGCTAAAGAAGTAGAATCTAAAGTATCCGGATTTGAATATGGAGATATTACTTCAGTAGCAATTTCACCTGATGGGTCCAAGGTGGCAGTAGCCATACAAGCAAAAGATTATAATAAACAAGGACTTGTTGCAATTTACCCAATCGATAATAGTGATGATACATTAGGAGAACCTAAGCTTGTTGAAGTAGGTGTTCAACCAGATATGATTGTATTTGCTGGAAATAATACAGTGATAACAGCAGATGAAGGAGAACCTAGAATGGGATATGGAACTAATTCCGCTGGTGTAGTAGTTGAAGATCCTAAGGGAAGTGTATCTATAGTTGATATAAATAAAATGACAGCTAAGATAGTATACTTTGATAAATTTGATTCTCAAAAGGATGCTCTAGTTAAAAGCGGTGTGCTATTTACAAAAGGACAAGCCCCTTCAGTAGATTTTGAACCGGAATATATTGCAGTTACTTCTAATGGACAAAAGGCTTATGTATCACTTCAGGAGAATAATTCTTTAGCTGTATTGGATATTATAAATGGCACATTTACTGATGTGTTTGCATTAGGATTTAAAGATCATAGCATAGCAGGTAATGAAATTTATCTTGATGGAACTCCTAAGACCTATAAAAATTTGGTAGGAGCTTATTTACCAGATGGTATCAGTATTTATGAAAACAGCGGTAAAACCTATATCCTTACTGCTAATGAAGGCGATGCAAGAGAATGGTCATCAACTGTTTATCCAGAGGGTCATGAGGATGCAGGTGATCCAAATCAGGAAGACACATCATTTTTTATCAATGAAAAAAAGATTACAATAGTAGATAATGCTGGTAATGAAATTAATAAAGTTGTTGTTCTTGATAGTTCTGTAATGGAAGGTCTGCCTGAGGGTAAAGATGTAATGTTTGGTGGAAGATCCTTCTCTCTATTTGAAGTGGCAGATAAAGGTGTTAAGTCCGTATTTGATAGTGGAAGCCAATTTGAAGATTTAACTTCTAGTTTTTATCCTGAGTGGTTTAATAGTTCTCATGATAAATTAAAGCTTAATGACCGTTCTACAAAAAAAGGACCTGAACCTGAAAATGTAACAATTGGTAAGGTTGGAAACAATGTTTATGCTTTTATTGCAATAGAACGTATAGGTGGCATTATGGCTTATGACATAACAGATCCTTCAAATGTTAAATACTCAAACTATATTAATACAAGAGATTTTGAAGCTAAAAATGGTATAGGTGGAGACTCTGGTCCAGAAGGAATGGCTTTTGTACCGGCGTCACTAAGTCCTACTGGAAAGGCTTTACTAGTATCAGCTTTTGAAATTACAGGTACAATGCCGGTATATGAGTTTGAAGTAGCTACAGAAACTAGGAATGTATCTAAAGATGAATCTAAAACAAATACAGCTTCTCCAACTACAGAAAAGCCTGACTCAACTAACACTTATCAGGTAGTAAAAGGTGATAGTCTTTGGAAAATAGCCAAGAAGCACCTTGGAGATGGAAATAGATATTTAGAGATATTTGAACTTAATAGAGACTTGCTTAAGTCTCCAACATTAATATATCCTTCACAAGTCCTTAAAATGCCAACAAAATAGTTCATCATAAAGAATAGTAGAATTAATAATTACAACAAGTGTTCCATAATGTTCAAAAATGACGATTGGTCTATTTTGATAGCAGCAGCACAAGCAGTACTAAAAGAAAAAGTGAGTCACCAAAACGATAAATAGATAGTAAAAATATAAGGACAGCTGGCGCTGTCCTTTAGTTTTTCTAAATCAACTAAAAACGTCTACATTTTTTCCTGAAAAACTGGTCTATAATTCCTTTGCTCATCATATCAGCCATTTCCATTGCCTGTACTTCTAATACATCATAATCATCTACATTTTTTTGATATTCCTTATTTATAAGTGTCATGGCTTCATTAGCTACAAGCTGAAGATGAGTAAAATACATATCTTTCCATTCTGCTTCAGACCAGAAAGGGTTTATTTTGCTTAAAAATACAGCAATTTCTTCAGCGTTTTTATACCACCTGGTATTTATTTCATTGGCTAATTCAGTATTTCCTGCAAGAATAGCTTTTACTAAGTCAGCTGCTAGGACTAGATGTTCTGTTAAAAGGTCAGAAAATTGATTTCCAATTTTATCACCATAAAATAAACTAAAGGTCATTCCAAAGTCCTTTGGATTTCTAAGAAGACGATTTACCGTTTCTTCTTCATTAGGTAGCATTAAAACAATGGCTGTAATTGCCATTCTTGTCCATTCACTATGTTGATTCCATAATAATCGAAATCTCTTAATTATTTCCAACTCAGTTCTAGTAATGCATTTCACCTTTTATCACCTCTCTAGTTTTAGTACATTATATGTTGGGTCAGGAGGAATGGGGACGGATTAGGTTAGTTTTGCTAACTGACTACTGTAAGTTCATTTAATATTTGGAATAACTAGTCTTAGAGGATATTTTTTGTTAGAATAGTAGTTACTAAAAGAAAAAGTTAAAGAAATCGAAGTTGGATCTTGAAAGTGGTGTGTAAATGAGTAAAGCATTATATATTGCGGAGAAACCAAGTGTTGCTCAAGAATTCGCTAAAACCTTGAATATAAAGGGAAATAAAAGAGATGG
>CAZAJU010000166.1:0-3095 GCA_964485455.1 uncultured Tissierella sp. | reverse complement strand
TTAACTCCCTAGCCATATCAATGGCTAGACTAGTAGGAGCCGAACGTGAAACAATAGCAGGAATACCTCTTTTAGCTGTTTTTATAAGCATTTCTGAGGATATCCTTCCACTTGTAATTATTAATTTATCAGATAAATCCAGTCCGTCCATTAGTGCACGTCCAAGTATCTTGTCCAGTGCATTATGTCTTCCTATATCTTCTTCAAAATACAGGATATTTTCTATATCACATAGCCCACAGCTATGAACACCACCTGTATTTAAGAAAAGCTCCGATTTATGGTTAAATTCTCTATTTAATTTTACCACATTTCCTCTATGAATAACTAATGATTTCTCTATTTTCTTGGATTTAAATGAATCTAGCACATTATAAAATACAGTGCCCTTACCACAGCCTGAGGTTATAGTTCTCTTGCCTACCAACTTCTCATTTAAGGCCTTTCTATATTTTAGATATACATATGCCCTTCCCTTTTCTTCATTTATAAGGATCCTTTCAATAGATTCCATAGAATCTATATATCCCTCAGAATAAAGAAATCCTACAGACAACTCCTTAAGGGATTTAGGCGTACATAGAAGAGTTATTAATTCTTCATCATC
This sequence comes from uncultured Tissierella sp., assembly GCA_964485455.1. Taxonomy (GTDB): domain Bacteria; phylum Bacillota; class Clostridia; order Tissierellales; family Tissierellaceae; genus Tissierella_B. The sequence continues at coordinate 2,488 of CAZAJU010000166.1, read as the reverse complement.
TATAAAAATAGTAAAGGGATATTCCCAAATAACAAGGTCTTCTTCTTGATTTGAATCTTCTCCCTTTATTCTAAATATTTCATATTTTTTTGTTACATCCATTTATATACTCCATCCACCAGCCTTAGCTAGATAATCTTCCAAATCTTCTTTTGTATTAAGATTAAGGAACATATCCCAGTTAGGGCTTAACTTTCTTGCATCATTTTCTGTAATATAGGTAATATCAAAATCCTTAATAAGCCCATTAATTGAGCGCCTATTAGTATCTAGGTATTTTTCTATGTGTTCGATAAATTCTACTGAATAGAAGCTACTAAATGGCTCAATCCAGTTCATAAATTCAGTTACACAGCCCATTGAATCAACATTGGATAATTGACTCTTCATATACCTAACATATTCCATATTGATATTAGGCATATCACAAGCCACTACAAAGGCATAGTGACTTGAGGACTTCTTAAGGCCTGCATGAATTCCTCCAAGAGGCCCTTTGTCCTTTAATATGTCACCGGTGATTATATGGGATAATCCAATATATAGCTCAGGTCTATTGGTAACAATTATGATTTCCTCAAAATCCTTATTAAGCTTGTAAATCAGACTGTCCATTAGTCTTCTTTCATCTATTTTTAACAGCTGCTTGTCAAAACCCATTCTAGAGCTTTTTCCACCTGCCAAAATAATAGCTGTACCAAATTTCTTCATTTTAATCACCTATCTAGCACATTCATTTGCCTTACCTGTTAGTATTTCCAGTCCATGATTTATACTGGCGAGGGCATAATCCAGTGATTCTTTTACTGCCTTTGGACTTCCAGGCATATTAACAATCAAGGTATCATTTCTAATTCCTGATACTGCCCTAGAGAGCATAGCCCGTGGTGTAATGCTTAAGCTATTATATCTTATTGCTTCAGCAATTCCATTAGCTTCCCTTGTAAGTATCTTCATGGTAGCTTCAGGGGTTATGTCCCTTTTGCTAAATCCAGTTCCACCTGTTGTAAGAATCAAATCTACCTTAAGGTCATCTGACATATATATCATTTCCTTGATTAGCTCTTCTTCCTCATCAGGTACAATAGTTTGTCGTACTACCTCGTATCCGATTTGGGTCACCATATCATGGATTACCTTTCCAGATAAATCTTCTCTTTCGCCTTTGGAGCCTTTATCGCTGGATGTAATTATTCCTACTTTAAACATATTAACCACCCCAAGGTAGTGTCATATATTCTTTCATTCTTCTATCGTATTCACTCTTAAATAAGGTTTCATGACCTAGTTCCCACTTGGCAAGTCCTTCAAATATAGCCTTAACCTCTTTATTATCTATGTTGTTAGCAGCATTTTCATAGAATTCCTTATAATCTCTTTCAATTAAATATGCCATTCTCAATACAGTTAAATCCGGTATATCTGATTCCTGAAGGGTTTCCTTTATATGCTCGGATTCTTCTCTTGCTTCAAATATACTTTCTTCCTTGTTAAGAACTTCTGGATCTATATCAAAAGAGTCCGTTTCAACATAATTATTTAATAATCCTTCAATATATTTATAATGTTGCATTTCAGTATTTGCTAATGTTGAAAATAGTTTCTCTGTAGTAGGATTTGTCATGGATTTAGCCTTTTCTTTATAGAAGTTATGACCATCTAACTCCATCTGCATTGCATACCTTAAGATTTGTTCGTAGGTTTTCATAAAACACCTCCTCAATTAATATACATTTTCTACTCACTGAATTTGTTGAAGGAACGACACAGGGGTCGTTCCCTGCCTAATCAATTAGAAATTTGATGCTTTATTCTTGTCATTTCACAGTCTTTAGCACAAATCTGTTTACTCGTTCTCCTCGTAACGATTTGGCTAGACTGTATCTAATCTACCATCGATTTGCTCAACTATATAGCAAATCGGGTTAGGTCACTATCAACTTTTTCTATTCTTACGGCTGCTACCTTTAACTCTGAAATCTTGCACATTGGATCTAATGCAGATCCATTAGTAAGGTAGTTAGCTGCACCATCTGAATAGTGGAATGGCATAAACAAAATATTCTCATCAATTATTTCGGTTATCTTTGCAGTAGTTTCAATTTGACCTCTTCTAGATGTTAATCTAACCCTATCTCCATCTTTTATACCAAGTCTATTTGCATCTACTTCGTTAATCTCCACATAGGAGGCTGGAGCTAGTTTATTTATTCCATCTACTTTTCCTGTCATGGTTCTTGTATGGTAATGATAAAGAATTCTACCAGTTGTAAATACAAATGGATATTCTCTATCCGGCATTTCTGCGCTTTCAGTATATTCTGCAGGCATAAACAAGCCCCTACCCCTTGCAATAGCTGCCTTATGAAGGTATGTTGTACCAGGATGATCCTTATCAGGACATGGCCATTGAATACCACCATGCTCTAATCTCTTGTAAGTTATACCACCGTAAGATGGTGTAACCGATGCTATTTCATCCATTATC
>CAZAJU010000165.1:0-3100 GCA_964485455.1 uncultured Tissierella sp. | reverse complement strand
ATATTTAAGAAGGATAACTTCTTTAAATCTACCCTAGAGAAAGCGAGGGGAAGATATGTTAAAAATTAACGATGTAACCATGAGATTTGGTGGAGTTGTTGCAGTTAACGGATTTAATGCGGATATTAGAGAAGGAGAAACTGTGGGACTTATAGGACCTAACGGCGCAGGTAAGACTACAGCTTTTAATATGATAACCGGTGTTTACAAGCCTACAGAAGGCAAGATATTATACAATCCTGATGGAAAAAAGGATATCGACCTTACAGTTCTTAGACCAGATCAAATTGCTAAGGTTGGAATATGTAGAACTTTCCAGAACATCAGACTCTTTAAGGAATTATCTGTAATGGATAATGTATTTATAGGAAACCATCTTAGGTTAAAATCCGATGTCTTTTCATCTGTATTAAGGCTTCCTTCTTATGCTAAGCAAGAAAAGGAATTTATTGAGAAGTCTAAGTACCTTCTTGAAAAGGTAGGGCTTTATGAAGAAAGAGACGAAAAATCCTTCTCCCTACCATATGGAAAGCAGAGGAGATTAGAGATTGCGAGGGCACTTGCTACAGATCCAAAGCTTCTTTTGCTAGATGAACCTGCAGCAGGAATGAACCCTCAGGAGACCCAGGAGCTAATGGCCTTTATTGCTGATATTAAAAAGGAATTTAAGCTTACCATTTTCCTAATTGAGCATCATATGGAGGTTGTAATGGGTATTTGTGAAAAAATATATGTACTTGATCACGGTACATTGATAGCAGAAGGTAACCCTTCAGAAATACAGAATAATCCTAAAGTAATCGAAGCATATCTGGGGGTGGAATAATGCTAACCATAAATAATCTTAGTGTAAACTATGGGGGTATTAAAGCCCTTAGAGGTATTAATCTAAAAATAGAGGATAATAAGATAGTAACCCTAATTGGGGCTAATGGAGCAGGAAAGTCATCTACTCTTCGTGCAATTATGAACTTGGTCAAGAAGGAATCAGGTACTGTAGAATTTAATGGTACTGATTTAACTAATCTTAAGACTATGGATATAGTTAAGAAGGGAATTGCCCTATCGCCTGAGGGAAGAAGGGTATTCCCAAACCTTACTGTAGAGGAAAATCTTATATTAGGTGCTTTTACTATTAAAGATAAAAACGATATTCAAAAGACCATGGCTACAATCTATGATTTATTCCCAAGACTTAAGGAAAGATCTTGGCAGAAGGCTGGTACTTTATCAGGTGGGGAGCAGCAAATGCTTGCAGTAGGCCGTGCCATGATGGTACATCCTAAGGTTCTAATGCTGGATGAGCCTTCACTAGGTCTTGCACCACTATTGGTTAAGGATATATTCGATATCATCAAGGAGATTCATAGACAAGGAAATACCATTCTATTAATCGAGCAAAATGCTAAAAAGGCCCTCGAGATTGCAGATTATGGATATGTTATTGAAACTGGTTCCATTGTTCTTGAAGGTGAAGGTAAGAAATTATTAAATGATGATAAGGTGAAGGAAGCTTATCTAGGTGAAAGTAGATAAGTAATAGATACAAGTAAAAGGTAAGAAGTAAAATGAAGAGTGAATAATGAATAACTAGAAAAAAAGATTTAACGAATAAAAGATAAAGCAAAAAAGAGAAGAAATACTTGGATTCTTCTCTTTTTTTTGTGAAATTTTGATATCTTTTGGGTATTAAGTAGGAAATAAAGTCGAAATAGGTGAATATATGAAAAAAGAATCTAAACAAAAGAATAATTATACAATTGAAGGATTTAAAATAGCTATTAAATATTTTTTTCTTTCCTCTATTTGGATTTTATTTTCTGATAGCATTGTCTTTTTTCTTTTTATGGATAGTCCTGAGATGATAAAGAAAATACAGTCCCAAAAGGGGGTATTTTTTGTATTTATGTCATCCTTATTTATTTATATATTGATAAAAAGGAGTATAGAAAGAATTAACGTGCTGAATAGAGATTTATATAACTCACAGCTCAACCATGAAAAAGATCTTAAATATTTTGGTACTGTTGATAAGGCTACGGGTTTACCTAATAGGTTATATTTAGAAACATTGTTTAATAATTTAAAGAATGAAAAAGAGTATAGGCCACTAGCTCTTATATTTATTGATATAGATAATTTTAGTAAAATAAATGATATTATTGGACATGCCCATGGGGATGATGTACTTAAGGAGATAAGTTTAAGGTTTAAGAATGTTATTAAAGAGAAGGATATTATATCTAGAATTACAGGTGATGAATTTAGTATTATCCTTACTGATTTTAACTCTGTAGAAGATGTTGAAAATGTGGTAATAGAGTTAAGAGAAACACTGCGTACTCCCATAGAGGTGGAGACAGAGGAATTCTTTATCTCAGCAACCATTGGGATTTCATTAAGCCCAAGAGATGGGAGCGACTTTTGTGATCTCTTAAAGAAATCAAATATAGCCATGAGATATAGTAAAATGAACGATGAAATGGGGTTTTCTTTCTATAATAATACTATGGATAAGAATGTTGTAGAAAAAATCGCAATCCTTAGTGATATAAGGAAAGGTCTTACAAACAATGAATTCCAGCTTCATTATCAAATTATCAAGGATTTAAAACATGATAAAATCTATGCGGTAGAATCTTTATTAAGGTGGTATCATCCAGTAAAGGGATATATTCCCCCTTTGGATTTTATACCTATAGCTGAGAAAACCAATCTAATTTTGGAGCTAAGGGATTTTACAGTAAATGAAGCTTTAAGACAGAAGAAAGAGTGGAGGGACAAAGGTATAGATATACCAATAATAGGAGTGAATATTTCACTTAAATCATTCTGCAGCAATAATCTAGTTCATGATGTTGAAGAAAAAATGAGGATATATGATATAAAAAGAGGAGAGCTAGCTTTAGAATTGACGGAATCTGGCTTTATAGAAGATATGAAAAATCTTTCTTCTAACATCCATAAGCTTAGAGAATTGGGTGTAAGGGTATCCTTGGATGATTTTGGTACAGGTTACTCTTCATTATCAAGGCTAAGAGCGCTTCCTATTGATTCATTGAAGATTGATAAGGAATTTATAGATAATATCTATGATGAC
>CAZAJU010000164.1:0-3121 GCA_964485455.1 uncultured Tissierella sp. | reverse complement strand
AAATTATTTTTGGAATTTTTAAAATACTTTTGAGAAATAAAAGGATTTTGGAAGAAGATGGAGAATAGTATGATGAGATGTAAATGAAATTCAAAAAAAGAAAAAACCAATGATAGGGGTGAATAATTGGAAAATTATAAAGACCTTTTGGCACATTATGATAAAGAGGATTCTAGAAAAAAACAATTCTTAGTAGATCATCTATTTAATGTATCAAAGATAACTAAGAGAATAGGAAGTACAGTGAACGTAAGTAGTTTATCTGAATTAATTGGGCTTCTTCACGATTTTGGCAAGTACAAGTATGAATTCCAACTATATATTAGAGGTGATTACAGAGGTACTGTGAATCACACTTCAGCTGGTGCAGTGTTATTAGATTATATTGAATCTAAAGCCAAAAGTAGAGCTAAAGATGAAGTGAATATAAGTCATAAAGTCTGGGTGCTTTATAAGGAGATATTGCAGTATCCAATTTTATCCCATCATGGTATTTATGATATTATTGATAACAATTTTAATTATCGTACTAAATTAAGATTAGAGTATACTAATGATGCCACTGAGACGGAAAAGGCCATGGAGTTTTTCGATTATTTAAATGGTGAATATATAAAGTTAAATAATAAGTCTATATTCGATATTTATTATGAAGGATTTATTGAATTTGAAGCTATTTATAAGAAATTAAAGGATATGGCCAGAAAATTTAATGAGAAGATACATAAGAAAAAAGCACTACATTTTTATTATGGAGCTTTAGTAAGGCTTTTATTATCTATATTAAAAGAGGCAGATATTTATGATTCATCTAATTATTATAGAACAGATAGAGACAAAGTATATTCTAAAGATGATTTAAGATTAATATGGAGTCAAATGGGTGAGTCAGTAGAAAATTTATATGCTGAGTTTGAAGATAAAAAGGAATCAGAACTAGATATTGTTAGAACAGAATTAGCCAATGAATTATACCAACAATCCCTTGAAAGTAAGAATGGTGCATATAAACTGGATATGCCAGTTGGAGCTGGAAAAACATTTGCAGCTCTTAGATATGCAATAGGAAACTGTAATAAGTTTAATAAATCAAGAGTTTTTTACTGCACAGCTTACCTATCTGTACTTGAACAAAATGCTTCAACTATTAAGAGTGTTGTGGGAGAAGAATACGTCTTGGAGCACCATAGCAATATCATTGAAGACCGAGAGCTAGAAATAGATGAGAACGACCAAAATGATTATAAAGAATATGAATATTTAAAGGAAAGTTGGGAATCACCTGTTATTTTGACTACTTTAGTTCAGTTATCAAATACAATGTTTAAAGAGAAGGCTTCAAACATTAGAAGATTTTCAAAATTAATCAATTCAGTAATTATTATAGACGAAATCCAAAGCTTACCAAATAAAGCTATATACAATTTCAACTTAATGACAAATTTTTTAGTGAATATAATGAACTGTAATATAGTACATAGTACAGCCACCCCACCTAACCTTGATAATAAGCAAGCTCTTACATATCCTTGTTTTTATCAAGATAGTTTATGGGAATTTACTATTGATAATAGCGGGAATGAAACAAAGAAATTATCAATATTCCATAGAGTTAATTATTATAGCTTGCTAGGTAAGGAGTTAGATGTAGAGTTTGAATCTAAGGATATAGTCAATCATATAAAATCACAGATGTTTAATGAGAGTAGTACTCTAGTAGTATTAAATACTAAGAGGGCTGTCTCAAATATATATAATGAATTAATAATGGATACAGAATTACTTGACTCTGATTGTGAAATTATTTATTTAACAACTAATCAATGTGCAAAACATAGATTGGAAATAATTGAATACATGAAAGAAAGACTTAGAAAATTAAGAAACTCAGAGAGTGATAGAAAGCTGATATGTGTTAGTACAAAGCTTGTTGAAGCTGGAGTGGATATAGATTTTGACTTGGTGTATAGGTCTTTAGCAGGTATAGATAGTATTATACAATGTGGAGGACGTTGCAATAGAGAAGGAAAGAAAACTACTAAAGGAAAGCTTTTCATATTTAAATATAAAGATGAAAACCTAAAGTACCTCAAAGAAATACAAAAACAAAGAACAGCATCGGAAGCAGCATTAAGGGCACTTGAAGTCAGTGAAAGGAATGATAAACCCATTGATATTGAACAAGCCTGTGACTACTATTTTAATAAGCTTTTTTCTAATGAAGAAGTAGGAGGAAGAATTTTAGAGTTTCCAATAGATGAAAATGATACTATCTTTGATTTATTAACTACAAACCCAAAGGGTTTAGACAATTATAAAATCAAACATAAGGAAGATGTTGAATTTACTTTGATACATGGTTTCAAGACCGCAGGCAGAGAATTTGATTTGATTAAAGAAAACACCTTAAGTGTTATAGTCCAATATGAAAATGAACAACTAATCAATGAATTCTATGAAGCAGTTGAGGATAATAGATTCCATGACATAAAGGTCATTCTCAAAAGACTTCAACCATATACAATAAATATTCTTAGAAATAATGAATATGAGAACTATTTAATAAAAGAGCTAGATGGAGAGGTGTTTATTCTGAGAAAGGATGCATATAACAAAGAAGTGGGCATTACTAAGAGTGAACTACAATCATTAGTATTTTAGAAAGGAGGACCTATGAACAATTTTAAATCAAATCCATTTTATATGAGAGTATATGGGGACTATGCATTATTTACTGACCCAATGACAAAAGGTGGAGGAGAAAAATTCACCTATCAAGTGCCTAGCTATCAGGCTATTAAGGGGATAGTTGAAGCTTGCTACTGGAAACCATCACTATATTATATTATTGATTCCATTAAAGTGATGAATCCAATAAAGACAGAAACAAAAGGCATACTTTCACCGATGAAAAATGGTAGTAAAGATCTTAATTATTACACTTATTTAAAGGATGTTGAATATTTGGTTAAATTTCATTTTAAATGGAATGACAACCGATTAGATTTGTCTCATGATAGGAACGAGATAAAACACGAACAAATATTATTGAGATCAATGCAAAGAGGTGGAAGGAGAGATATATTTTTAGGTACTAGAGAATGTATAGGACATATTGAAA
>CAZAJU010000163.1:0-3147 GCA_964485455.1 uncultured Tissierella sp. | reverse complement strand
AGCAATTATATGCAGGAAATGCCGACAATTACCCGTCAGAAATATCAACAACCTCTCCCGTGGCCCATGCACCGACTAATTTTAAAGCACCGGCAAGAGTGGATTGGTCAACTTATGCAACCCCAGTAAGAAATCAGGGCGTATATCAAACCTGCACGGCCTTTGCCAGCATAGCGGCTATAGAGATACAGGAAAATATAAAAAGCAAGACCAATAAAAGCCTTGATTATTCGGAGATAGATTTATTCTATCGTTCCAAGGGCAAGACCGAAACTTATTACAAAACTGGCGGTCTTATTAAATGGTGCTTACAGTCTGCGAAGGCATTTAATGGTTATTGCAAGGAAACCGACTGCCCCTATACTCAAATACCTAAAGTTCCGACCTATACTAAAAAAATACCTCTGTGCCGTAACATTGTAAGTTTCTCCGAATTCAATGGGGCAGATAATATGAAGTATTATCTCCAGAGCGGTCCTATTGTTTCGTCCATGACCTTATATTATGACCTTGGAAGATATAGAGGTACTGGTGTTTATAGAGCATCTACTAAATATTCCTCCGGCGGTCATGCGGTATGCGTTGTCGGATATGACGATAATGAGAAGTGCTGGATAATAAAGAACTCCTGGGGAACTTCATGGGGAAATAACGGATACGGCAAGATTGGATACGGCGAAGCAAGAATAGAGCAGTATCAGAGCTATAGCGTGGTGACGAAATAGATAATAGATTTAAGATATAAATGAAATTATTTGGAGGAAGCAATATGGTAAAAAGAATATTTGTTGTTAATGAAGTTAATGTGGGGCATATAAACGGATATATAGCAAAACTTGGAGAAAAAGGGTTTAAAGGGGAAATCACTCCTCTTAATCAAAATGATGTTCCCAGTATAGACTTCAATGAGGCTTACAAAACCCTCTACCCCATATATAAAAGTGTGGGAGGTTATTTCTGTTATGCTGAGGGTTTATTAAGTAGACTGGAAAAAGATTTAAACATCACGGCGTTCAGAGCCGACGAGATTGAGAAAAGAAAGTTTAAATTCCAAATTGAATTATTAATAGAGGAGATTAAAAACTTTTCAGAAGTATTGAGGAAGGATAATAATATTCTCAAAGGATATGAACCCAATTTATTAATTGATAGTCTGGAAGCGTGGGGGCAGAACTATGTAATTCTGGGAACTGAAAAAGGAGAAAAAATTTTGAAGGATATTAACACGCTTGCCGAACTATTAAACGCTTTTGAAACAACTCTTAAAAACTTATATCAGGATACTGGTTTGAATAGATTTATTCCTGAATTACCGGAAGAGGACGAAAACACTACTATATCAGAGGTCATAGAAATAAGGAATACTTATGTTAAAATCAATTACAGTTTAAAAGGTTTAAATGAAAATATTGAAAAGAGATTACTTGAAATAAAAACGGACAGGGAAATCCTTGTCGCCGTGGGGAGTGGGAAGATATGAGTAAAGAGAAGAGAGCCTGTTTTGGAATATTGGCTTACTGGGAAAAAATATTTCCAGACGATTTATCATATTCCTTAAAGCTATATGATAAATATCTTTTTTTAAAAGAAAGAAACCAGAACCCTCTTCCATTCCTTTTAGAAATGAATGCTAAATATCCTGATGCTCCTGATATTCTACGTTGGTTAGCCTTAGAATATCAAGAAAACAATGAGTTTTTAAAAGCTCTTCAAATCTTCACAAAACTTATTGAATTAAACCCTGATTTAGAACATTATAAGAAAGATTTTGAGGCTTGTAGGGCTTTTGTAGAATTTAGAAGTATGTCGGAAACTGATGAATCCTTAAAATGGCTTGGGAAACGAATACAGGAAATTTGGAAATAATTAGGAGGAATTTATGATAAAGACAATGAGAAAAACTACTAAAGTCAATAATTTTCTTACTCTATTTAAGGAAACAGCGGATAGATTGAAAGCGGAATTCCCCGGCAAGATTAAAGACCAGAAAAATAAATTAAAAGAGTTTATTCGGGCAGAGTTTAAAAAATTATATTTAAAGGTGGTATTCCTTTCCATGCGCTACAGGAATGAGAAATTTCACTACAAAATTTACTCCGTTCCTATTCCCCGTAAAGCTATTTATCCTATGGGTTTTCCAATGGCGGCGTTTTAATTAAGGGTCTGATATATAATCAAAAAGTCCAATCTCAGGAAATTTGTGGTAACAACGAAGTAGTTTTATAAGTAATGCAGAATTTACGTATAATGGGGTAGAGGTGATTAAAATGGACAGAAATGATTGCTATAAAGAATACTGGAAAAAACACCCTGATGAATATAAAATATGGTTAAACACAGAACCTTTCTTGGTCGGTTTTCAGTATGGAATTCAAAACAATGAATTCTTGGAAGCCTTAAAAGTGTTTTCCCCCAACAATCCGATGGTGTTATATAGTATGTTTGAACACCATATTGTATGTAAACGAATCCCCGAAGCCCTTAAATTCATTGACAAACTAAAAGAACTCTACCCAGAATACAATGAAGAGTGGGGTCTGGAATTGGAATACATAGAATATATTAGACCAAGAATAAACGAAAGCGAAAATAAAAAGAAGGTTCAGGATATAAGTGATTTTATAAATAATCGTGGGAGGGAATAAATGGATAATAATGATGTAATGAGTATTTTAAACGCATTTGAAGGCAGACGAATACGACTGGTGGAAGACTTAAAGGAACAACTGCGGGCGAGTGGGATGGCACCCCTTCCTAATGAAATCTTTACTCAAGGAAACATTAAACAAAACATTATAAATTATCTGGGAATTATCAGAAACAAGTTAAACGAAGAAACCAGAGAATGGAGTGGATTGAAAACCAGGGCTGAGAATATTAGAGAAGTAATGATTAATCGTTCCATCCTAAATATCAAAGGTAAGACCTTGTTGGATATAGTCGCTTGCATAAATGGGTATGTTTTGGAAAATAAAGAAGATATGGCTAAATTCAAGGAATATTCAAATAATCACCTTTATAATAAAGATATTCCAGATACCTCTGATTTGAACGAGGTAATTAATGAAAGTGTGGTTGTTGATGAAGGTTATGTATTTGTTCATTTCTCTGATTCCCTTTCGATGATACAGAAAAATATCAATGGAG
>CAZAJU010000162.1:0-3158 GCA_964485455.1 uncultured Tissierella sp. | reverse complement strand
GAATAAGGCAATGAAGCAGGTGAAATTTCAATTATTTCCTTTATCTGATTATGACTTTTCTCAGCTAACCTATGTAGATGTTCCTTCTTCTGGCCAATCCCTAATCTTTCCATATCACTTAATTCATCTTTGTATCCTATAACCTCAGCATTCATAATTACAGGACCATATATTTCAAAATCCTCGTTTGCCCTGACTAAACTTAATGCCATATGATTACAATAAAATGCCATATCAATCTCTTCTGCGCTCAATGCCCATTGAGCAGTATTACTTCAACAGTCCTTAAAAGTATAAAGTTCTAAATCTTCTTTTACTGACAAGAGGTTATTAACTTCTTCATCTTTGTTTTCTATTGATAAAAAGTTACTTCTTTGTTCAGCTTTGTTTAATTCAATAATCCTTTTTAATAGTAATCCTGTGATATCATCTCCTGCTCCTATTTTTAAAGTTCCTTCTTTATTTGTTTCATGATTTTCTCTAGGTAAAAAGTAATACGAGCTAATCCCAATAACTAGAATAATCAGTGCAATTAATTTGATTCTTCCATTTAATCCCATGATTTTAATACCAACTTTATCTTTTAATTGTAGGTAAATCTCAAACTTCCTATATTTCTAATATAGTATATCTTAATTTTTTCTCCATTTAAACGAATATTAAAATATTTGATAATACATTCACAACCTATAGGATTATTCAATACAATAACAGTTAAAGTACATATATAATAATGATTAGAGAATATGGAGGCGATATAAGTGAATGAATTAGATGAAAGGATTTCCAATATAAAAAACTTAAAGAACAAAGGAGTAAGAATAGCTGGTACCTTCTGTAGCTTTACACCTTTGGAAGTACTTGATGCAGCTAATGTAAATTCGGTTAATCTTACAAATTTTAACTATAATTCGATCAAGTATGCAGAATCGGATTTGCCAAGAAATTTATGTCCATTAGTCAAATCAAGTTATGGTTCGATTATCTCAGGTAATAACGAATCTGCAGAACTTGCTGATATAATAATTGGACAGGCATCTTGCGACGGTAAGAAAAAGATGTATGAGCTATTGAAAAACTATAAGGATATTTACATAATGCAATTACCTCAAGGCGTAGACAGGCCTTATTCCGGTTCAATGTGGTTAAGCGAGGTTAATTACTTAATAAAATATCTTCAGGACAAATTTGAAGTACAAATATCTGAAGATAAACTTAGAGAAGCAGCAATTTTAAGAAATAAAGTAAAGTCTTTATATAATGAGTTATTTGGTCTTAGCAAATTAGACCCCACTCCCATTTCAGGTTATGATACATATAAAATTATAGAAGATGCTGAATTCAATCTTGACCTTAATGATAGATGTGAAAAGATGAGAAAAACAATTGATAACATATTAGATACATACAAAAGTAGTTCATCATCCCTTAATAAAGATAAGAAGCGAATATTAATAACTGGATGTCCTATAGGCGGTGTATTAGAAAAAGTAATTAAACCTATAGAATTAAATGGTGGAGTTGTAGTATGCTTTGAAAACTGCAACGGTATAAAACTTTCTAGAAACCTTATTGATACTAATTCAAATGATATACTAAGCTCTATAGCAGATTCATACCTCAATATTGGTTGTGCAATAATGAGTCCTAATACGAAAAGAATGGAGCTTCTACCTAAACTAATAGAAGAATTTAAAGTCGATGGGGTAATTGAGGTAGTACTACAAACCTGCCACTCTTACAGCATTGAATCTAGGGCTGTTAAAAAACTTGTAACCACCTTAGACAAGCCTTACCTTATGATTGAAACGGATTTTTCAGAAACCAATATTGAACAGATTAGAACTAGAATAACAGCATTTCTTGAGATTCTATAGATAAAAAAACGGAGACCTTTAGGTCTCCATTTTTAGTATTCAATTCTACTATTATATTATTTAATAAACTGGCGTACACAAATGTGCGTACTTAGGATTATTTCCTTTTGTTATATCAAAGAAAAGCTCCTTAAGCTTTTTACATACTTCTCCTACTTCACCATTTCCTACTTTTCTTCTGTCCACATGACCTACAGCTGTAACTTCCATAGCAGTTCCACTGAAGAACACTTCTTGAGAGTTGTATAACTCAGTTCTTGCAATACTTCTTTCAATTACTTCCATGCCAAGCTCATCTTTAGCAAGGGTCATTACTAAATCCCTTGTGATTCCTTCTAGTATATGGTCAGATGCAGGCGGTGTTATTAGCTTGCCCTTCTTTACGATAAATATATTTTCTCCTGGTCCCTCACAAACATTTCCAGATTCAGTTAAAAAGATTGCTTCATCAAAACCATTTTGAAGAACTTCTAAAGATGCAAGTCCAGAATTAAGGTATCCTGCTGTTGCTTTAGTTCTAGGTGGTAGCATAGTATCGGAAATTCTTCTCCAAGAGGATACCGCTACACTTAGTACATCTTTTCCTATAAAGCTTCCCAATGGTTGACAGTAAATAAGCACTCTATCATCCATATCCCCATATAAGGATGGTGTTAAATTGGTTGATCCTTTATATACTACAGGTCTTATATAAGTAGTAGTCTTATATCCATTTTTCTTTAAAAGCTCTACAGTGAAATCGCATAGTTCTTGTGCAGTATATGGAATCTCCATATAAAGCGCCTTACAGGATTCCAAAAGTCTTTCATAGTGCTCCAACATTCTGAAGCCATAAAGCTGACCCTTTTCTTCATCCCAATAAGCTCTTATTCCCTCAAAGCAACCTAAACCATAGTTAAATCCTTTACATCTTATATCTATGCTTACGGTGCTTTCTTCTACGATTTCACCTTGATAAAATACATATGAATTGCTCATCTTTTCCTCCTAAACATAATTTAGGAACAAAAGGAACCAGCCCCTTTGTTCCCAATTCTCACTTTTTTACTCTTACCTCTTAATTCTTACCTCTTACCTGTTTTATACTCGACAGATTGCACCTTTAGCTGCTGATTCTACTATCTTTTCGTATTTTGCAAGATATCCCTTAGCATTAGAAGCCTTAGGTTGCCATTTGGATTTTCTCTCCTCCAAAGTCTTTTCATCTACCTTGAAGTTTAGTACTCCTTCTATCATATCGATTTCAATTTCGTCTCCCTCTTCTACAAAGGCAATAGGTCC
>CAZAJU010000161.1:0-3270 GCA_964485455.1 uncultured Tissierella sp. | reverse complement strand
ACGGCCAGCCTGCCCGGAAAATTCGCGGACACGATGCGCGGCACACTACATTAATACTTTTTTTATCATTTCATCCATTATATACACCTCATTTAATTAATAAAAACAAAACAATGACTTCAATTATGCCGACTATTAAATTGAAAGCAGCCTGTTCTTTCTCGTGCTTAATCCGCTTCTCTGGTCTATCAAAATAAATTTCTGGCTCATTAACATAATAAGAAAAGTTCAGATTCTTTGGCTTCATATCAATCCCTCATCCCGGCCTTATATCTGACCCATGATTGCATTGTAGTGGAATCGTTATACTCCTCTACGGTAACCGCCTTCAAAGGACATTCGGCAGGGAACGGTTCATGGTCTATTAATACTACCGGATTGCCTTTTATCTTCGGACAGGTATACGGATTATGTCCTTCAATGAAAGGACAGGACGCGCAAGTATCAATTACGAATTCAATCTTCCTCATAATAATCACCTCATCTTATTATATGTAATATCCTCATTAGTTGAAGAAATTACTTCCATATTTCAATCATTCTCTGACTTAACCAATCCAATGTTTCCTGCGTTTCTGACATACTTTCAGATTCCAGCCACGCTTTACAGATTTCTATTTCTTTTCTGTAATGGTCAACAGCGGGATATAGTTCAATTAATTTCGTGAAAGTTTGAAGGGCTTTTAAATACTCATTTTCTCGTTCATATTCAAGGGCAGTCCATTGTAGGATGTCTGGCGCATCGGGGTATTTCTCCAGTCCCTCTAAAAGGAATGGAAAAGGGTTCTGGTTTCTTGCTTTTAATTGAATATACTTATCATAAAGTCTTATCGCATAAAGATTATCGTCTGGAAATTTCTCTTTCCAGTACAACCTTATGAGACTTACTGGGTGATTTGCTGTCTTTAAAGTGAATATCATAACTACCCCTTCTTCACTACCTGAAGAATTGTTATTCTTCTTTATTTAATTCTTTCGCATCTTCCCTCATAAGAAGTGATAATATTTCTTCTTGGGTTTTTCCTTTTTTCTTGGCATTATCGGTAGTTACTCTTAAATCTCTGGCTATTGCACGTTCCAATTTTTTGAATTCTTCTTTAATATCGGTGAAGTCATATTTGATAATGAAATCACCCCCATGTAATTCTTTTTGAGTAATATAATTCTCAATACTTAAAAGTCTTTCGTATAAAAAAGCAACCCCATCTTTCACATAAAGATTGATGACTTTCATAGGGTCTTCATTTTTTGCCGTAATAATAATGGCTTCATTAAGGGAATATTCATTTGAAAATACTTTACAATCAGTAGATGCTTTTAGAAATAAGTTTTTTATTTTATCTTTGAATTCTTCAAAATTATAAGTCAGATTGAAAACTTTGCCCCCTAATTTATCAATACCTCTGTTATTTACTCTTTCCGTGAGTGCGTCAATATCTTTAACTCTTTTATTAATACCTAATATGTAAGTTTTAAATACCTTTATAAAAGTCTTCAAATCAATGGGAGTTTTATATAAAGGGTCGTTAGGGGATAGAAGAACCATATCTGGAATGGCTTGTTTCATCTTATTTAAAAAATCTACCCTATTATTTATAGCCCAATTTTCCCATAATAATTCTATTATTTTAGCAGTATCTATACACATATTAACTCCTTTCAAATATAGAGGATTCAATCTTTTTCAAATAATCTTCGGGTATTACTTTTTTATTACCCCAAAGGTAAACTTTAAGATAAACATCTAATCGGTTTGCATCATTATCCAAGTCTGCGGTATTTTCCCAATACTCTATCATATCTGCGGGATAGTCGGCTGGAAACATCTTTATTACTTCTCGTGCTTTATCCAACTCAAATCTTATAACATAGAATTCAAATAATTCCTCTACATAGAAAGGGTTGTGAGGGTCATTTTTTAAGAGTTCCATTAATTTATCATAAACTTCTTGCGACCCATAGCCATAATCAATTTTCTTTCTGTCAATACTCATGCCCACTTCACCATATTCCTCTTTTGTCGGGAAATATTTCGGCACTAAATCTTCAAACATATTAATCACCTCATCTTATTATACGTAATATTTGCAATAGTTGAAGAAATTACTTCCAAATTTCAATCTTTGAGCATATTCAATAATTCATTTATTTCATCCTTTGATAATATGCCTTGGTTTTTCTTAATATATGGACTATTAGGAAATATTTCTTTTAATTTTTCAAGGTTTCCAAACTCTCCTACTTCATGTTCTATAAACCTTAAAGCATCCGGATTATTTGCTTTAGCTATATCAATATAGTAATCACTATTATCTATTTTCTTAATTTTAATTGCAACTTCCATTGCCTTTTTAAGGTCGTATTTTCTAATATAGAATTTCCATAGGTATGTCAGGCATTCCAAGTTATTTGGATTTTCTTTTTGCCACCTCATTAATGCCTTATAAACTTCAAGAGAAATCCAACCTTGTATAATCTGTGTGTTATATAATTTTTCACCATTCATGATAATCACCTCACTACATTATGTGTAAGAACCCCAGAACTATTTTGTAACTACCGCATAACTCTGGTACTGTTCTATTCTTGCTTCGCCGTATCCAATCTTGCCGTATCCGTTATTTCCCCATCCAGTCCCCCAGGAGTTCTTTATTATCCAGCACTTCTCATTATCGTCATATCCGACAACGCATACCGCATGACCGCCGGAGGAATATTTAGTAGATGCTCTATAAACACCAGTACCTCTATATCTTCCAAGGTCATAATATAAGGTCATGGACGAAACAATAGGACCGCTCTGGAGATAATACTTCATATTATCTGCCCCATTGAATTCGGAGAAACTTACAATGTTACGGCACAGAGGTATTTTTTTAGTATAGGTCGGAACTTTAGGTATTTGAGTATAGGGGCAGTCGGTTTCCTTGCAATAACCATTAAATGCTTTTGCAGACTCTAAGCACCATTTTATAAGACCGCCAGTTTTCCAGTAAGTTACAGTCTTGCCCTTGGAGCGGTAGAATAAATCTATTTCAGAATAATCAAGGTCTTTTCTGGTCTTGCTTTTTATATTTTCCTGTATCTCTATAGCCGCTATACTGGCAAAGGCGGTGCAGGTTTGATATCTTCCCTGATTTCTTACAGGGGTTGCATAGGTTGACCAATCCACTCTTGCCGGTGCTTTAAAATTAGTTGGCGCATGAGCCACAGGTGAGGTTGTTGATATTTCTGACGGGTAATTGTCGGCATTTCCTGCATATAATTGCT
>CAZAJU010000160.1:0-3298 GCA_964485455.1 uncultured Tissierella sp. | reverse complement strand
GTCAATGTTTAATTCAAATATTCTCATACTGTTTAGTTATCTAGGTTCATGCTCACTTTGTGAGCTTATCTCTCGGAAGAGACAACTTTATTAGTTTACTATATTTTCTCAACCTTGTCAACTGTTTTTTTAAAAGTTTTTTACTCTCTTCTAAATCTTACAAGCTAATCTGCGGTTGGATATTCAGTATACCATCTTTCAACAATTAAAGCAAGTATTAATTTAAGTAATCCTGATTCTTAATTAAACTCAGATTAATTGATGCCGTATTACGACAATTGATGGTTGGTTTTTTAGACCGGAAATTAATCTTAACATATATACTTTTATAATGCAATAGTTAATTTAGATATTTAATTTAATTTTATTTACTTTATATATTTTACTCGTTGCTTTTTTACTGAGTCTAATTACTGTATGTTTAGCATATCATGATACTCACTTCTAATTTAACCTGAATAAGGCCGTAGAAGGATTAGATGCAGCTTGTGCTAGGCCTTCTACTCCCATTGCTTCAGAAAGATTTAATCCCATAGCTCCAAAAACTCCGAACCATACCATGGAAACTAATGCAGGGGCAGCTATTACTCCTGCTATAAATTCTTCAATGGTTCTTCCCTTCGATATACAAGCAATAAATATACCTACGAATGGTGCCCATGCTATCCTCCATGCCCAGTAGAATATAGTACAACTATTCAACCACTATTATCACCAAACGTCTCAATATGAAGACTATTATATACAAAACTATTAACATAATCTCCAAGCCCATTAACAAATGATTTGATAATCTCTAATGTAGGTCCAAATACAAATGCTAATATCAACAAGTCAAAAGCTAAATATAGATTTATATCCCCTAATAACTTAATACCTTTGTCAATTCCACTTATAGCGGTCCAGATATATAATATTGTTATTAAAAGGATAATTAGTTTTTTAGAAGATTTTAATACTTTTGATGGTGTAGGAAACTATAGAGCTTTTGCTCCAAAATTTGTAGAAATAACTGACGAATACAGGTGTCTTAACTTAAGAATTCTTAAAATTATGCCTTAATAAATTTTTTTAAATTAATGCGATAGCTTTATCCTAGAAATTATGTACAAAAAACAGAGAGAATAAATCTCTCTGTCTTACTTATTTCTTCCTTATTTATTTGTTAATATGGTAAGAACATTTCATTAGTTGATTCTTTGAATTCAAAATCATTGGTTTTACTTAAAGTATAACCTGATTCTGATTGTACTTTAATACTTACTTTATCCCCATGTACTAAACTCATATCCTCTAGTATTAAAGTATTTTCATCCTGATATATAGTATCTACTTTTTCATTGTTTACATAAACTTTACAACTCTTAGTGAAATTTTCTCCAGAAATATATACATCATCATTCTTTCGAGTTGTTTCTAATATTCTTACTTTCTCAATTCCCATTTGTATAGATGTACGTTCATATGGCAGCTCACCATTATATACATAGTGTTCTCCGTAAAGCATATCATATTGAAGTTTATTCAAATCAGTTAAATAATCAATCGTTCCTTTTCTTTTCTGATGAAATTTAGTTATAGTTCCATTATGGATGCCTAATCTATTTAAAACTTCTGCTGAGAGTTGAAAAGAAGTGAGATCCTCTACTTGTTTTTCCAAACCCATATTGTCCCATATAATGTATTCCGTATTAAATAAGGACTTGCTTACCATGTCCTCTTCATTTAATCCTAAAGAAGGCAAATGATCTCCATACATTACTAAAACAACATCTTCATCATACTTAGATAAAGCTTCTATTAATTCACCAATAAAATTATCAACTTCATGCATTTGGTTTACATAATATTCATAAGCACTATGCTTTTCTTCTGCAATTCCACTTACAATAATTTCAGGATTATATTCCATTTCAACTTCATAGCTTCCATGTCCTTGTACAGTTATAGTCTGAACAAAATCCTGTTCCTGGGTTGAATTCATTGCCTTTATTATTTTATCAATTAGAATTGAATCTTTAGCCCATCCATTTGGTGTATATTCTGTAATATTCATATATTCTGCAGATGTAAATGTATCAAATCCTAATCTAGAAAATACAGTATTTCTACCGTAGAAACCTCCTGCATGATTGTGTATTGCGTGTGTATTATAGCCTATCTCCTTTAAATTATATGGCGTGCTTTCGGCAACAGTTTCACGCATAATCGTTTTATATGGGTATTCTCCAGGTCCAAAATATTTCATACTCATTCCAGTCAGAATTTCGAACTCTGTATTAGAAGTTCCAGCACCTATAGAAGGCACTGTTAAATAACCAGTAGAATATTTATCCCTTAACATTCTAAAATTAGGTACAGGATCCTCAGAAAAGCTTAAGTTTTGGATAGTAGTAGGATCAACAAATGACTCTAACTGTAAAAATAGAATATTAGGCATTTTACTTTTATCCGGGTATGAATCCTCTCCATTCTTATCTATAATTGCTTGCATTAAACTTTCACTATAATCAGATGGACGATTTATCCCAGTTCCTACAACACTACTTAAAAAACAATAAGGTACACCATAATCTTTATAAGCATCTGCTATATTGCTAAAATTATCAGAAACTATTTCAGCACGAACAGTTACCTTCGTAAGAAGTATCATCATAACTAGCATACAGCTAACAGCAGGTATCATTATTTTATTGTTGGTTTTATTTATATATCTTGATGATTTAAAACCTATTTTAACTATCACGGCTATTACTACAATAGTAGCAACTCCCAATAATACTATCTGTCCAGGTTTCATATATTTCGCAATAAGAGATAGTCCATTCTTAATTACCTTAAAATCCTGCCCTGTAAAAGGAGTAACTCTATAAGTTAATACAACTCCATTAATAATGCCCAATAAAGTCCATACCATAGAAATCAATAGGGTTAATAATAGTCTTCTTTTAAATAGGTATGTGATAAACAAAGATGCAAAAATAATAAATGAATTATATAAGAATACCATAGGTGAATCAAACAAATAAAGTAGACCATATTTTAAAGAATGTCTTCCTAAGGATTCTATAGTAAGGTTAATAAATAATGTACTAAGAATTAGGTATATAAAAAAATTACTATCTATAAATTTAAGAAAATCAAATCTCTTATCTTGTTTAATACCCTTTAATATATTTTTACTCAAATTTAATATCTCCTCTCTATAACTCTACAACATTATAAATTAAATGACGTTCTACTGCAATAAAAAAGTTTCTACCAAATATAACAAATTAAGTAGATTTTTTCGATCCAA
>CAZAJU010000159.1:0-3508 GCA_964485455.1 uncultured Tissierella sp. | reverse complement strand
AAAGATTGAATATAGCATAGAAATTTGCTGCTTGTCCTGATGAAGTAAGCATTGCAGCAACCCCACCTTCTAATGCACATATTTTTGCAGCTACAGCATCATTTGTTGGGTTTTGTAGTCTTGTATAGAAATAGCCTTCTGCCTCTAAATCAAATAATTTACCCATCTCTTCACTAGTGTCATACTTGAATGTTGTACTTTGAAAAATTGGTAATTGTCTTGACTCTCCCCTAGTAGGTTTCCAGCCTTCATGTATACATTTGGTGTCTATTTTTCTATCCATTATTGTACCTCCAATTTTATTTTAAAATTTTATTTATTTTTATTAATTTACATGCCTCTTTTTAACCTCATTTACAAAGACTCCTTATTTCGGCTCTATAATTAGATTGGAAATTTGTACCCTATTAAACATCCTGATTGGATAAACGCTATTTCCTAGCCCACTGTCTATGTAAAGAACTGTATTTCCAAGATGATATATTCCCTTGTCATATTTAGGAAAAGTACCTTGACCAGGTGCTATTAGTGAACCTATCAAAGGTAATCTAACCTGACCACCATGGGTATGTCCTGATAAAATCAAATCCGTATCATCATCTAAAAACTTAAGGGGTTTATTTGGTGAATGGGATAATAGTATATTATACTCTTCTGGTTTTATATCACTGAATAGATTTTTATAATCATTTTCATCGGCATAAAATGAGGCCCCAAATAGCTTTATCCTATCCTTATTAATATTAATTGCCATAGAAGTATCATCTAGGATTATAGCTCCATTTTGCTCAAGGAGGTATTGGAAATCCCTATAATTTTTATTTATGAGCTCGTGATTTCCATTTACAACATACACATGGCTTGTAATTTCTTTAGATATTTTTAAAACCTTAGAAGCAAGGTTAAAATCCCTAGTCTTATAGTCTATTATATCCCCTGTAAGCACGATTATATTGGGATTAAAGTCACTTATCTTCTGAAACAGCTCATCTAAATTTATATTTTGATTGGAATGATAATCCGTAATCTGGGTTATTCTAATGGGACCGTTTATCTTATTCGATTTTATTCTCATTTTATTTATATAAAATTTGCTTATTTGTACATAGTTGTATACAGAAAATACAATTACTAAGAATAGCAATGATAATAAAATCTTTCTTAGGATTATAACACACCTCCCATTCACAAAGATAAACCAATTATATCACATAATCAATTTAATTTTCAGCTATTAAAGAAATGTATTTTAATGAATATATTTTAATTTTTCCTCATCACTTAAGACTTTAAGAAAATATAAATCTAATCTAGCTTTATGCGAAGGTCATGGATTTGATTAATTGACATTTGATTTAAAATTGAGTATTATACTAGTATATCACGCGTCCGTAGCTCAGTTGGATAGAGTCGCTGACTTCGAATCAGTTGGTCGGGGGTTCGAGTCCCTCCGGGCGCACCACATTAAAACCCTGCAACTATAATAGTTGCAGGGTTTTATTATGCTTATTCAAATAAATAACTAGTCATAGATAGAGATCCTAAAACACATTCATCATTAAATACATTTACCTTTTCTCCACCTTCTAGGGCTCCTAAAACATATAGAAGAGGAGCATAGTGATCAGATATTGGAACCGCAAGCTCTGCAGACTTTCCTATCTTTTTATAATCAATAACATTCTCATAATTTTCGTTTTCAATACTATCCTTTATATAGCCATCAAATTCCTCAGCCCAATCATATCCACCTTGCATTTGCCAATTTACTTTACGTAAATTATGGGTAATATTGCCGCTACCAAAAATAAGAATACCTTCTTTACGAAGACTTGCAAGCTGCTTTCCAATATTATAATGCTCTTGCATTGAAGCATTCATATCAACGCTAAGTTGAATCAGTGGAATATCTGCTTTTGGATAGATTCTGTAAAGTACGGACCATGTACCATGGTCGTATCCCCAGGAGTTATCTATTTCTACATCTCTATTAATAAGGTTCTTAGTCTTACTGGCAAGAGTTTGAGACCCTTTAGCATTATATACAATCCTATACAGTTCATCAGGAAACCCATACATATCATATATGGTCTTTGGAAATTCTTCATTCATTATTCTTGTTCCATTAGTATACCAATGAGCTGAAATAGATAGTATAGCTTCTGGACGAGGAAACTTTTTTGCCAAGGACTCCCATTCACGAGCAAATTTATTATCTTCAATTGCATTCATTGGGGAACCATGTCCAACAAATAATGCAGGCATTTGTTTCATTTTATTTACCTCTCTCAATAAATAATTTAGACTATTTTTCCTTTAAATATATACAAAGTCTATTTGGCAAAACAATTACAAATTAATTAAAATCTTATTTGATTTCTACCGTTTTGTTTTGCTTCATATAGCTTCTGATCTGCAGCATGAATAAATTCTTTCAAGTCTTCTCCGTTGTACTGCTTTATTCCAC
The DNA here is from genome assembly GCA_964485455.1 of uncultured Tissierella sp. Classification (GTDB taxonomy): domain Bacteria; phylum Bacillota; class Clostridia; order Tissierellales; family Tissierellaceae; genus Tissierella_B. The sequence goes on along the minus strand of CAZAJU010000159.1, from coordinate 1,041 downwards.
CGCTAATTGTTATTTTCCCCCCTCCAATTAGTGTGTGTTCTTCAACAGACCTCCTAATACGTTCAGCCACATTTGCAGCTGTTTGTGTATTGGCATTTGAAAAGACAACTATAAATTCATCTCCGCCATATCTTCCAGCTAAATCAGTGCCTCTAGTATTTTGCTTGATTATCTTTGCAAAATGAACTAGTGCCTGGTCACCATAAATATGGCCTCGGGTATCATTTATTGTCTTAAAATGATCTATATCAAAAATAGCTATAGTTAAAGGTAGGTTAGTTCTATTTGCTTGTTCCATTTCAGATTTCAAATAATCAATCAAAGTCCTATGATTGCTAATCCCTGTTAAACCATCAATTGAAGATATTTCTGACAGCATCTTATTTTTATTCTCCAGGTCTATTTGCATCTCTTTCTTTTCAGTTATATCAAAAACAATTCCTGAAATAAATGTTGGTTTTCCATTATCATCGAACTGTGTGATCTTCCCTCTATCATAAAACCACTTATATTTACCATCTTTAGCTCTAATACGGTATTCCACCTCATATACATTTGCTCTACCATATAAATGGTCCAACATTGCATCCATGGTTCTTTGATAGTCTTCAGGATGAAGCTTATCAGTAAAAAACTGATAAGGAACGTTTTCAGGTATTTCACTATTATCATAGCCTAGGGCTATTGTTTTAAGAGGATTAAAAGTTACAGAATTTGTTTTAAAATTCCAATACCAATGTCCAAGATTACCACTCCATGCGAACTCAAGCTTTGTTTCTTGCTCATTTTCCAAAAGCAATTCACGATTTAACATTTCTAGTTCTTCAATACGTGTTAGAAGCATCTCTCTAGTATAATTAGTGTAGTCCATCATATAGCCTCCTATATCTTCAACTTAGTCTATTATTACATATAAACATTGAAATATCAAGGATAGAAAAAAACCATCTACCGATATTTGTATTATCAGTAAATGGTTCTTTTATTGGTGCGGGATAGAGGACTTGAACCCCCACGTCAATGACACTAGATCCTAAGTCT
>CAZAJU010000158.1:0-3562 GCA_964485455.1 uncultured Tissierella sp. | reverse complement strand
TACTTTCAGCTGTTACTGTCTGCTGTAAATCATTTGTACTTGTAGTATTCATCCTGTTTTTATTTGCTGCATTGTGAATTATTTTCTTTTCCTCATTTGGAGTTACCTGCCTAGTATATATTCTAAGCGTTACCCCATCTTTTTCTCCTAGATGTCGAAGAATTGCCTGTTCACTGGTGCTTGTAGGATATTCTCTAAGTGCCCATACGCATCTATAGGTATTTCCACAGATGAAGTGGTCAGTATTGAATTTGATGATTGATGGTGCAATCATATCGATAAATGATTTGATTTTTTCATCTTCTATGATTGGTGAATTCTTTTTAACCATAGTATCTTCTTCCTCTCTTTCTTTTTCTGCATTTAAAAAGCCCTACACATTAATGCAAGGCTTGGTAAAATATCTACATTTTGTTTTTTAAATAGGAATTTGTTGTTTGTTTTCTAAAATATTTATCCCTTTTTAATTTTCTCTTCAATCATATCCCAAGGAATAATCTTATTCGTTATTTCTCTGCCTGCTTTATTCCTTAAACGACCATCAGTACCACTATCAATAACCTCTCTAGACTTTGTTGCAGCTTTTTCAACGATTTCTGATTCAATTCCAGCAGCATCAGCCATCCAAAGAAGTAACTCTGGACATAATAAGCGATTGTAGCAATTTTTAGCATCTTTTTTACAATCAATCAATTCATCATAATATGAAATAAGCAAATGCCATTTCTGATTTGGTTCTGCTTTTTCTATATCAATTTCAATATGCATATCTTTAGCTTTCTTGATATAACCACCCTTTTTTTGTCTATATCTCAAATCGCTTGCAAAAGAATCTGAAGTTTTGTAATGAGCATTTTTATCTTTAAAAAAATCAATAAACTCCTGCATTTCCATTCTCTTTTTCTCCTCTACAAATTCCTATTTATCTATTGGATTATAAATAATACTTAGACATAATATAAAGAATGTGAATTAGTTATCATTATGCTGATTTTCTTTCAATAATCCCTTTAATAAATTTAATAAGAAAAACACCAATGATTAAAGCTACCCCTAATAATGTAAGCTTAATAGCTATACCACTATCAATAACAAGGCTGAAATAAATAAATAACCCCATAATACTTAAAGAAAGTGTGGCAATTACACAAAATAAAATAAACCTTATTGCTTTCGGAACTTTTTTTGATTTTGCTCCTTCTGTGGCTACTTCTAGAAATATTTCTAGAATAATTTCTATCAAATCTTCCATTTAAAATCTCCTTGTCAATTATAAATAATTCTTGCTTCGTATTTAACTTCTTTTCTTCATAGTCCTTGAGATACCCATTATACATATTCCAACTATAAATAATATTGCATACATAAATAACTGAAATGGGCCTCCACCAAAATGGCTAAATGGATATGGTCCGTTTAAAATCCAAATATATCTTTCGTAATTGCCATGGATAAACAAATATAATATTGCTGGGCTAATTATAAAAACAAATCCTAATCCTGATAACAAGTTCGATACAAACGATTTCATTAGTTGTTTTCTCATATCTATAACCTCATTTCATTTGACAATTACAACGGCTTTATAAAAGATATTTATCTTCTTTGGGTTAATAATTGAACCCGTGAAGTTAAAGCATACTTATTTTCTACTGATTTTACATCAACGGTTATTTTATCACCCACTGCTAAATCCTCAAATTGTATCTCTGTCACTTCCTCTGAGGTATTGTCAACATAGAGAAAATATACCTCTGGATTTTCACAATTTATATAGCATTCATCTCCTAAAACGCTATTATTATCTAATGCCTTAACAACCATTCCTTTAACAACATTACTAATTTCTAAAATCTCTGCATTTACTCCAATATGGTTAACATCTTCATTATTGCTACAGGCTGTCATTAATGGAAAAAGAATAACTAGTAGCATAAGTAATACTTTTTTCAATTATAACTCCTCCAAACATAGATTAATTTTAAGATTACAAAACATTGAAATCACAAAATTATTAAGATGTATTTGATATAATATTGCTTCTTAAGTTATTAATGATTTAAATTATTCTATAAATTTTCACTCAAATTATCAATATAATCTCTGGCCTCTTTAAAATTTTCCCTTGATAAAGTCATATATAATTTAATTGATCTTACCCTATCACCTTTTGAAATTAGTTCTTTTAACTCTATATTTATATCTTCATCAATTGCTCCCGATTTAATAGCCACTTTATGCAAGAGGTAATTCGTATATGATAAATCCTCTCTTAATCTGGTAAGTGCCCTCATCACATAAGTAATTGCAAAGATTATAATAAGAACTATTATATATTCCTTCATTGAATCTACCTCCTTCTTTATCTCGCTATTAATTTCATTAGCCTTGTCCTTTGCTCCTTAAAATTTGTACTCTAAATTAGCCTTTTCTTAGAAAAAATTAACTATATTGATAATGTTTTTATTTTTTCTTTTGCCAAATATGCTGAATAAAGTTTATTTCCTTTGTCTGCTACTATCTTATATTTTTTTATAGCTTCTTCTATATTCCCTTCTTCCTCTGCAATATGGGCAAATGTGTAATAAATTTCAACCTTCACTCTCTTACTTTTATTGTTTTGTAATACTTTATTATAAAGTTCTTTACTAGTATTATATTCTTTTTCATGAAGGCTTTTGTTTGCCAGTATTAAATCCATATTTAAACTTTCATTTAATAGCTTTATTGGATAATTTCTAATTTTAGCTTCATATATTTCTTTAGCTTTATCTGCTTCTCCCATATTATAATATAAGCTCATTTCATTACCATAATAAATCAATTGCGACCCATTCCATTTTGAGAGATAATTCACATTAGTTTCATTTAATATATCTAAGGTCTCTTCATTTTTTCTCAGGCTCAATAGACCTACAATTAAATCAGCATTTAATATTGTTTTACTTCTTTTATTCTTCCCTACTATTTTTAGCTGCTTTTTAGTGGCTTCAATAAAAGCTTCTGGATCTAAATCCTCTTCTAAAAGTTTATATCTTTTTCTTTGCTTATAGTTTGCATATATGATATATCCTAAAAGAACTATCGTAACTGTAAGAATCCCTGCTAGTAGTGTATCAAGTTCAAATCCCTTTAGAAGAATTATATTTATTATAAATGTTGAAATAATTAACACGGTTCTTGTAACTAGCATTTTCTTGGCCTCTTTCTCTTATAATTGATTCTATAAAAAATTTGATTTCTATTTTCAATATTTCAAGCTTTTATAAAACAGTTTCCAATTAATTTATACTTAAGCTTATATATCAATTACTTAATAACATTAAAAATAAATATCAAACCCATAATAATTATTATACCTGCTGAGAGGTAGTCCTTTCCTCTAATAGACTCCATAATTTCTAATAATCCACTAATACCTACTAATGCAACGCAAATAAAATAAATAGCAGGCCCAATGGTGTTAAAACACTATAAAGCATACTTGGATAAGCTGAGTTAGATAAAATAACAATTATTAGCAATATTAACCCTATCAAACCAGAATAACCTGCTAGCTTGT
>CAZAJU010000157.1:0-3605 GCA_964485455.1 uncultured Tissierella sp. | reverse complement strand
TAGTAGTCGCTATATGGATCTAGGCTTTGAAGCATACCCTTTAGTCCAGCCTCAATTAGGTCACTATCCTTTATTTCAAAGGGATAATTGTCCTTTATATATTGATATGTTTGTAATAGGAACTCTAAATCAGGTTCATTGGCTTGGGCCTGTAAGTTGTTTGCATTTGCAGCAAATACGCTATTTGGCATGAGCACTGTAAGTACTAATAATAGGATTAAAATTCGTTTTTTCATAGCGCACCTCTCTTATGGTTTTAAGTTTTTTAAAAGATCCTTCTTTAAAATATAGTTAGATATGTTTATTTCTTTTTTTGCTCTTTCGTGTAATTCTCTAAAGGGTTCAATTTCTATTTCCTTATGATTACTAGTATCTCTGGCTTCTCCGTGCTCAAATATTCCATCCCTAGACATTTCATATATGGAGTCCTTTGTAATTACAGACCCTAGGGGTATGTACATCTGAGGGAAAACATAGGATTCTCCTTGGAAGTTGTTGATGTCCTTTCCAAATATCAGACCCTCATCTATATTAAAACCCATAATGTTGGCAATTGTAGGGTAAAAATCAATTTGACTTGAGAGTGTGGATATTTTTTGATTAATATTTTCACCAGGTATATGAATTAATAAAGGCACCTTCATCATCTCATCATAATCATAGGGCTTTCCTAGAAGCTTTGTCATTATATTTCTTTCTTTTTCATCACTTACCTGAAGGGCATAGTGGTCTCCATAAAGAGCTATAACTGTATCTTCGTAGAGTCCTTCCCTTTTTAAGCCTTCAATAAATTCTCCAATTTGCTTGTCAGTGTAATGGATAGCCTGTAGGTAATTTCCCGTCATTGAATTGTCCAGCTCTTTATCAAGTTCAAGCCATCTATATTCATCCTGTAAATTAAATGGTGTATGACTGGATAATGAAACTAAAAATGCAAAATAAGGGTTATCGTCTTTATTATTTAGTTCCTTAATATATTCTAGTGACTGCCTATAGAAGTCCTCATCTCTTATTCCAAAGCCAATGGTTTCAGCATAGTTGAAGTCGTCCTGGTTGATAAATCTCTCAAATCCTAAGTTATCATAAATATTGTTTCTATTCCAGTAATTTTTCTCATATCCATGAAAAGCCCAAGAAGTATATCCTTGTTGTTTTAATAGCCAAGGTAGACCATAATAGGTATTGTCTCCGTATTCTAAATATGTTGCCGATGTGGTGGAGGGATATAGAGAGTTTAATGATGCAAATTCCGCATCTGAGGTATTTCCTTTACCTACTATCTGGTAATAGTAATCGTAGTCAATGGTAGCCTGATCCTTTATAAGCTTATTGATATTTGGAGTGATTTCTTGGCCATTGTATTTAAATTCAATTACAAAATTTTGCAAAGCCTCCACCTGAAGAACTATAAGGTTTTTTCCCTTACCTATCCCTGTAAATTTACCTACTTTCAAATTTGCTCGTTCCGCTAATTCATTTAGGGCTTCTTGGGATATAAAATCAGCTGCAGGGGATTTTTCTTCTTCTATTAGATTGTTCTTTATGTCAACTATATGATAGATAAAGAACTCCTGAGTTTTTATGGAGCTCATTTCACCCTTTGAATTATAGAGGATTAGGATTATTAATAAAAGCGTACCAATAATCACCGGATGGTTTCCAAATAGTTTATCGTACTTTTCCTTGTTAATTTTTCCAGCTTTTCCTCTTTTCTTGTATCGAGGGTAAGTAAGTAATAAAAATGGTAAATCGATCACTAATATTATAAGCTTTATGTCCATCAATACCCCAATGCTTTCTCCTACTGTCTTTAGCTGATTTACTTGGTTTAATATTTCTACAGAGGTTAATAGGCTAAACTGCTTGTAATAGGTAGCGTCCACAAGCAAAAATATGGATATTAAGGAGTAGGCTATTAATGGGGGATAGGATTTTTTACTTAGCTTGTTTATCAATGAAATAATAAACATTGCAATTAGAGTGCCGATTATAATGATTGGCATTCTATTGTATTCTACATTTGTTAGGTCAGTAAATATTATAAATTTTAGTATTAGCATCAAGGCTAGCATAGTCTCACTCCATTGGTCGGTTGATATCTACATTAAATACCCATTATATATGAATTTATTATACAAAAGAACCTATAAAAAGGACCTGCACTAAGCAGATCCTTATTACTTTAGTTTAATTTCTATTTAATCTTCTTTTTTCTTAGTTAGGAATATTCCTAAGCCTAGGAATGCAATTCCTAATACGCTGAAGATTAATGAGTTGCTACTTCCAGTCCTTGGCAATGGAGCCTGAGGAATAGGTTCTTCAATTACTTCTAATTCTGGAACCGCTTCAGGTATTGGCTCTTCTATTACTTCTATTTCCGGAACTGCTTCAGGTATAGGTTCTTCTGGTATTTCCGGTTCAGGGTCTGGTTCAGGATCTGGATCTGGGTCTGGATCTGGATCTGGAGCATCATATCTAACAGTTTCTGTTGCTTGACGAGGGCCTGTTTCAGCTGTATCTACTGTTGCGATATTGATGATTCTATCTGCTCTAATATCATCTCTAGTCACTTCATGGATTCCTGTATAGGTCCATTCTTCATCTACTTCAAGTATTCTATTTCCATTTGCGTCCCCACTTGGTCCAGCTAAGTCGAGCATCGGGTCATCTACTACTACATTGGTTAATGAAGTATTACCTGCATTTCTAATTGTAATAGTATATGTTATCTCTTGGCCAACTCTAGTGTAGGTTCTTCTGGATGCTATCTTGCTAATAGATACTATAGAGTCTTGTTCTGCATCTACTATTAGTTCATCGTCTCCAATTACTTCCTTTTCTTCAAAGTATCCTGTGACTTCTACGATGTTTGTAACAAATCCTCTATCCATATCTGCTTGAGTTACTCTATAAGTTGCTCTTACGGTAAACTCATCTCCTGGGGCTAATGTTTGAGGTGCTTCTTCTCTAATATCAATCTCTCCAATCACGTTATCATCTACTGTGAATGGATCATCTAGAGTTACGTTTCCTGTGTTGATTACCCTGTAAGTGTAGGTGATTACTTCTCCTACTGCTGTGAAAGTTTTTTTATCTGCTGATTTGTATACTGTTAGCTCAGGATTTTGATCAAGAGGTGTTACTTCATCATCATCTTTAGGTGGTGTTTCTTCTGTATCAACCGTTACTTTATTTAATACTGAGCCCTCGTCTATATCAGCTTGAGTTATGTCATAGCTTCCATTGTAAATCCATGTTTCCCCTACTGCTAATGTTACTCCTGGATTTACTAATGTTCCACCTAACATTGGGTCTGATACCACTACATTTGTTAAGTCAACTTCACCTATATTGGTTACTTTGATGGTATAGATAATCTTGTCTCCTACATTTACTATTCCATCTTGGTTAGTATCTTGATAGGTTCCTGTCTTATCTACGGTAAATGAAGCATCTAATATCCTGAAGTCTCCCTTGTTTACTATTACATTGTAGTTTGTATTTAGAGTGTAGCTTGCATCTAACACTTCAGGATAAACTCCTACAGCTTCATCTGTATTTGTTCTAATATAGGCTATTGTTCCTAAATCTTCTGCATTAATCAA
>CAZAJU010000156.1:0-3615 GCA_964485455.1 uncultured Tissierella sp. | reverse complement strand
AACTTGTCTTGATCAGATGAACAAGCAGTTAAAGTAAGTGAAACAATAAGTGCTAGAGTAACTACTAAAATCAATTTATTTCTTTTTTTCATAAAGTTATTCCTCCTTTTAATTTGTAGTATTTTGTCGTTTGTTGCAACAAGTATTTATATTACCATTTTTTTATTTATTGTTAAATAAATGTTTTTAATATGAAGTCCTAAAGGTATAGCTTTTATCTATATCATGCCTATTTTATTTATTCTATGTATTTAAGAACAAAAAACATAAAGAGAAAAGAGAGCTCGTACGAGCTCCCCTTTCTCTTTATATTTATATTAGCTTTTTCCTCTATTTCGCACTTGCCGTTGTTTCTTCTATACCATCGATTGTCTTAGCTTTTGCTAACCACTCTTCATAAGTATCCCCAACTGGGAACTTTGGATTTATTTCCTCTTCAATAAACTTATTAAAATCTCCTACATTAGAAGAAGCCAGTAACTCTACCGACATGAAGTTCTCAATATCATTGATATTAGGTATATCTTTTTCCGGTATATTATAATCATAATAATATTGGATGTAATTATCTAAATTCTGCTCTGAGAATTCCCAAGTAATAGTTCTACCCTCTGCTACAGTCTTCATATATACAGTCTTAAGGCCAACCTCAGGTGCAACTCCAAATCCTTCAGCAAACATCATAGACGCATTATATGGGTGTTCATAAAGGTACTTTACCGCAAGGGAATGAGCAATAACCAGTCTTTTTGAAAGCTCTGGACATTGGTCATAGAAATCATCACTCATGCAGTAAATACAGCATATACCCCAATCCTCTACTCCACCGGTATTGGACTCATCCTCAGGGTAAAATGCCCCCCAACCCGTTCCCATTATATGTCCTATGCCTTCAAATTCAGCCTGAGAAGCATATGGATCACAACATACAAAGGCATCTAGTTGGCCTGCCTTAATGGCAAATAATGCATCCGCTTGTGCCATTTCTACAACTTGATAATTCGATAATTCTACAGGAATTCCTAACTCTTCACACCATCTAATCCATTCCGGACTGGTTTCTGAACTAGCAGATATAGCTAATCTCTTACCAATTAAGTCTTTAGGCTCCTTGATTTCATTACTAGCAACCAAGTATCTTGAACCACCTAAGTGGTTTGCAGCAGCCATAAATAGTGGTGCCCCTTCATTTACGGAACGAATAGCCCCTGTTATGCCCTGATAACCTACATGCATTTCACCTGATGCCATAGCTTGCATTATCTTACCTGTCTTAGTAACTACAACATTAAGGTCCAAGGCATCATAAATACCTGCTAATTCCCCAATTATGGCCCCAACCATATGGTCACAGTTATTGTAACCCATTTGAATTACGAAATTCTTTTCAAAATCCGATAATTCTCCTAGCTCATACTTTGCTACTTCAGCTACGGGATCATAATCTGTTTGCTGAATTACGGTTTGTTTACTGCTGTCCGTACATCCTGCTAGAAAAACTACTCCCATTGCTAATACTAAAACCATAGCAATAATTCTTTTTTTCATATGTAAGCCCCCTATTTAATTTTTACCACTCATTATGCAGCAAAGGATCTTTAAAAATTCTGTGAAGGCATTTTCAAATCTGCATTAACATGGTCTTCTTCAACACCTTCAATATAATGACATACCTTACCTCTACAGCCACATACCTCTTGTGCATCCGATAGATGTTTCTCCAAATTCTTTTTTTCCTTCTCTAATCTAATAATTTCAGTACTTAAAAAAGCTATCTTTTCCTTTAGCCTTTTATTGACATAATTACAAGGTATTACACCACTTTTTTTCATCATTAGGATTTTTTTTATTTCATCTAGGTCAAAGCCTAGATTCCTTGCTTTCTTGATAAAAACAAGTATATCTATGTCCTCATTGTCAAATATCCTATAATTATTAGACCTTCTTTCAACTTTTCCAAGAAGCCCCTGGCTATCATAATATCTTACAGTAGAACTGCTAAGCCCTGTTATACTACATACTTCCTTAATAAGCAAAACAGCTACCTCCTTACTTAGTATAAACCATAAAGTCGACTTTAAGGTCAAGTGAAAATTTTAAATAATTTATTAATCTGCTTTCCATCTTAATAAAAGACTTTCTATTAGCAGCATACCCCTATCAATTACAAACCCTATTAAAGCAGCTATAAACATAAAGGCCATAATAGAATTGGTTTCCATCCTAGATTGTGCTTCTACCATTAAGTAGCCGAACCCGGCACTTGTCGCTATGAACTCCGCTCAGATAACGGACATCCAGCCCATACCAATGGCTAGTCTTATTCCTGTAATGATTCCAGGCAATGAACCTGGTAATACAACGTCCTTTATTATATCAGAGGTTTTAGCTCCCATACTTCTTGCTGCATGATAGTAGTCCCTATCAATATCTTGAACACCTGCAATAGTATTTAGGATAATAGTAAATATACCTGAAAAAGCAATCATAAAAATAGTTGGACCATCTCCCAGTCCAAACCATATTATGGATAAGGGTACCCACGACATAATAGGCACCTGTCTTAAAGAGTTAATAAATGGTGCCAGGGCTCTTAACATAGTTTTTGAATAACCCATTATCATTCCGATTGGCAATCCAAATACTAAAGCATAAAATGACCCCGTTAAAACCCTTCTCATAGTAATTCCAATGTTTCTAAGTACATACAAATCAGTTATAGCTCCTATAAACCTTTCAAAAACACTTGTCAATGTTGGAAAAAGAAATGGCTGATTTACTGTGTTAGCCCCAACCGTCCAAATAATTGCAATTATTACCAAGGCTATTGGAGTATAGATATTAATATCTTTACCACTTAGCTTTTTCCACTGTCTACGATCCTTCATCTTAGTTGAATGAATCATTTTTTTTACTTCTTTTTCTTCTATATTCAACCTTTTTCATCCCTTCATTACAGCATCTCTAAAAATGCTTCTATTCTAGTTCTAAGCTGGCCTTCATCACCTGTTCCAAAACGAGCTGAGGATAAGATTAAATAACAGCCTCTTGAACAAAACCTTTTTCATTATTTCCAGTCTTATTTATAAACTTCAGCAACTCCTCGTCTCCCTGATTATTAACCTGGCCATTTAATGCACTTGCTAGGATATCTGAGAGTTGATTGGAATATTGATGATACTGTTCACACTTTCTATCCCTTGGTCTAGGAAGGTCAATCTTAATATCAGCTAAGATCCTTCCCTTATCCCTAGACATTACAATAACCCTGTCACTTAGGTAAATAGCTTCATCAACATCATGGGTAACCATTAAGGCAGTCTTATTGTATTTCTGAACTATTGATTCCAGTTGCTCCTGAAGTAACTTACGCATTTGGAAATCCACCGCTCCTAGTGGTTCATCCATTAATAAAATATCCGGGTCACATGCAAGTGCTCTTAATAAAGAAACTCTTTGCTTCATCCCCCCTGATATCTCATGGACATAATAGTTGGCATATTGTTCTAGTTGGGCCATCTCCAATAATGTCTTTAACCTTTTTTCACGCTCAGCCTTTGGAAGCTTTTGAAGCTTCATTGGATACATAATATTTTCCCCAACCTTCATCCATGG
>CAZAJU010000155.1:0-3654 GCA_964485455.1 uncultured Tissierella sp. | reverse complement strand
AATCATGGCAACCTATAACCCCATAGCAGAAACGAACAACTTAATTGTTCTTGATAAATTGAGAATTGATTTTAGTATCACATTAATCAAGGATATTTTAAATTATCGCTTATTTAGACGATATTTAATATGTATCATATAAGTAATACTTTAGATTATTCTGCATTTAGGGAATACTTTAGATTATTCCGCATTTAGGGAATAATTTAGATTATTCCGCATTTAGGGAATAATTTTATATATTTGCACTTAGAAATTTAATAATTGAACATATGGTAGCTATAATTACAGGAGATATTATATCATCAAGAAAGATAGTCCATCAAGAAAAATGGTTATCTCCACTCAAAAATCTATTAGAATCATGGGGAGAAAACCCTAAGGATTGGAAATTGGATAGGGGTGATTTTTTTCAAGTAGAAATTAATAATATTGATGAAGCTCTAAAAAAAGCTTTACAAATCAAAGCCTTGATTAAATCTGTAAAACCTAATGACGAAAATAAAAAGATTAGTACTATAGATGTTCGTTTAGCTATAGGTATAGGAGAAAAAACCTATTCAGGCGAAAGTATTTCAGAAAGTAATGGACCGGCTTTTATTAATTCGGGAGAAAAGTTTGATGTATTAAAAAAAGAGAATGTAACACTCGGAATAAAAACGCCTTGGAAAGATTTTGATGAAGAAATAAATCTTTTTTTTAAGTTAGCTAGTACTTTTATGGATAAATGGTCTGTATTATCAGCAGAGCTTATGCTAATTGTTCTAAATAATCCAAATATAACACAGGGAGATATAGGTAAAAAATTAGGTATCAAGCAAAGTGGGGTTAGTAAGAGATGGAGTAGAGCAAATATAAATGAGATATTGGAAGTTGAAAGAATATTTCGTAAGAAAATAAAGAATCAAGCCATATGATTATACTTATAAAACTTATTATAGCACATATTATTGGAGATTTTCTACTACAACCAAATTCATTGGTAAAAGAAAAAGAAGAAAAGAAGATAAAATCATGGAAACTTTATCTGCATAGTCTTATTCATGGATTGTTGGTATTGGTCCTTCTATGGGATTTTAGTTATTGGTTTTTATCTTTATTAATAATGGTTTCTCATGCTATTATTGATATACTAAAACTATATAATCAAAAAGATGGAACTAAATCTATATGGTTTTTTATCGACCAATTAATACATTTAATAATTATAGTGGGTTTGTGGTTTATATTTTTTAAGCCGGAAATACAATTTGCATCATGGTATGAAAACACACAGATTTGGGTTTATACTGCTGCGATACTTCTTATAACATTTGTATCTGGAATACTTATTAGACAACTTATGTCTAAATGGATAAATGAATTAGAAGACAAAAATAATGAATCGTTGAGTCATGCAGGAACATACATAGGAATATTAGAGCGCTTATTTGTTTTCTTCTTTGTAGTAACTGATAATTGGGAAGGTATAGGCTTCTTATTGGCAGCAAAGTCGGTATTTCGTTTTGGGGATTTAAGAGAATCAAAAGATAGGAAGTTGACAGAGTATATTTTGATAGGAACGTTATTGAGTTTTGGAATAGCTATAGCTATTGGACAGTTGGCACTAATGTTAGTTGGGATAAAGAACTAAAACCATAAGGAGAATATGAGCACCTATAACCCCATAGCAGAAACGAACAACTTCATTGTACTGGATAAATTTACCAAGTATTATGAGTTGAATGAAGCACCTATCGGATTTCAAACCGAGGCTGCATTAGAACGTGAATTTATCCGAGACCTAATCAATCAAGGGTATGACAATCCGATAAACCTTAATACGCCCCAAGCAATGTTGGCGAATGTAAGAGTAAATCTTCAATCGCTTAACAATGTGGTATTTTCTGATGCTGAATGGATTCGTTATGTAGTAGAGTACTTGGATAAGCCGGGTGATAACCTTGTTGAGAAAACAAGAAAAATACACGACAACTATATCTACGATTTCGTTTTTGACGATGGTCATATCCAAAATATCTACTTGGTTGATAAAAAGAATATTGCACGTAATAAAGTACAGGTAATTTCGCAATTTGAACAAAAAGGAACGCAAGCCAATCGTTATGATGTAACCATATTAGTCAATGGATTGCCTTTGGTTCAAGTAGAATTGAAAAAACGAGGAGTTGCTATCCGTGAAGCGTTTAATCAAGTGCATCGCTACACTAAAGAGAGTTTTAACAGCGAAAATTCACTCTATAAGTACATACAGATTTTTGTCATATCAAACGGTACTGACAGCCGTTATTTTGCCAATACAGTAGAACGAGACAAAAACAGCTTTGACTTTACTATGAATTGGGCTAAGGCTGATAATAAACTGATTAAAGACATTAAAGATTTTACGGCAACATTTTTTCAAAAAAACACACTCCTGAATGTACTGTTTACTTATTCGGTTTTTGATACCAGTGATACACTGCTTGTCATGAGACCTTATCAAATTGCAGCAACAGAAAGGATGTTATGGAAAATTGAAAGTTCGTATTTGTCAAAAAAATGGTCTACCACTGATGGTGGCGGTTATATTTGGCACACCACAGGTTCAGGTAAGACACTCACCAGTTTTAAAGCAGCAAGGTTGGCTACACAACTGAATTTCATTGATAAGGTATTCTTTGTAGTTGACCGTAAGGATCTGGACTTTCAAACGATGAAGGAATATCAACGATTTTCTCCCGATAGTGTAAACGGGTCAGAAAGTTCAGCAGGATTAAAGCGAAATATTGAGAAGAATGATAATAAGATTATTGTAACGACTATTCAGAAACTGAATAACCTCATGAAAGTTGAGGGTGATTTAGCGATTTATCAAAAGCAAGTGGTTTTTATCTTTGACGAATGCCACCGTTCACAATTTGGCGAGGCTCAGAAGAACCTGAAAAAGAAGTTTAAAAAGTACTTGCAATTCGGATTTACCGGAACTCCTATATTTCCGCAAAATGCACTAGGGTCTGATACTACTGCAAGTGTGTTCGGACGTGAACTACACTCTTATGTTATTACCGATGCCATACGGGATGAAAAAGTCTTGAAATTCAAAGTGGATTACAATGATGTCAGACCTTATTTTAAGGATATCGAAACAGAGCTGGATGAGAATAAGTTGAGTGCTGCAGAAAACAAAACTGCATTGCTCCACCCTGCTCGCATAAAAGAAATCTCTCAATACATCATACAGAACTACAAGATAAAAACTCATAAAAATAAAGGAAGCAACAAAGGCTTTAACGCTATGTTTGCAGTGAGTAGTGTTGATGCAGCCAAATGTTATTATGAGGAATTAAACAATTTGCAAAAAGAGAGCGAAAAGCCGTTAAAAATTGCAACAATCTTCTCCTTCGCAGCAAATGAAGAGCAGAGCGCAATAGGTGAAATAGTTGACGAGAGCTTTGAACCTTCTGCAATGGATAGTAGTGCCAAAGAGTTTTTGACTAAAGCTATTAATGACTATAATGTGATGTTTAAAACTAGTTATGGTGTTGATAGTACTGAATTTCAGAATTATTATCGTGACCTTGCCAAACGTGTAAAGAATAAAGAAGTTGACCTTATAATTGTTGTTGGAATGTTCCTCACCGGTTTTGATGCACCTACACTTAACACGTTGTT
>CAZAJU010000154.1:0-3699 GCA_964485455.1 uncultured Tissierella sp. | reverse complement strand
AGTCTTAGCTTTCGTGTTTTTGCAAATATTAAGTATCTCTTTCTTGTCTCTTGTAGATGCAGATGGTATTGCTATTATAATCTCATCGATATCATACTTATTTATAGCCCAATCTATGTCATTTCTATTACCTACTACTGGTACACCATTAATATAACTTCCGCGCTTTTTAATGTCATCATCGATAAAGGCAATAGGCTTAGCATCTAAGGCTTGGTGATTTCTTAATTCCTTAAGTATCATAACACCTGATGATCCAGCGCCAATTATTAAGGTTCTAATTGCTTTGCTCTTAATCTTAAATCTTCTAATATATCTTCTAAGTATTCGATATAAGAACCTAGAGCCACCTACTGTAGTCACTTCCATTATTCCAATTAATAAAAACAAGCTTCTCGGTAAGACCTGATCAGTAATAAGAAAAAACCCTAACATTGCAATATTAGCAATTACAACTGCAAACAATACTTCAAGCAGCTCATCTATGCTAGCGTATTCCCATAGGCTTTTATAGAGGTTGAAAAAATAGAATATTATCAACTTTATTATTGTTACTGGTACTACATTATCAACATAAAAGTTAAGATAAGTATTTGAAAATCCTATTTCAAATCTTAAAAGAAGAGCTAAATAGTATGATATAGATATAGAAATAAGGTCTAAAAATACAAATAGTAGTAGCTTTTTATTCTTCATGATATCCCCCCAAGATCCATGTATGTATGTTAAGTCTATGTCATGTAATTAAGATGTAAGTCTAACCTAAATGATAACATATTGACAATTTTATTTCTACCATAATATAGTAGATTTAGGGATAAAAAAGATTTTTTATCTTAAATTGTTTAAATAAAAAAACCTATTATAACGTTTAGTCGATATAATAGGTTTTCGTCAACCTCTTCCCATTCCGAACCTGCATATAACTATTTTAACCTTACCACCTATTATGTTTTTTTAGCCTATTTATCTCTTTTCAATATATTGCAAATGTCCGTTTATATCAAGTATATATCTTACTTGTTGGTCTAACAAATCATAGATTTCATCTATAGGCCTTTCTGCATCCAATGTATAGTAGTCCTGGCCATTTATTGTAAATACAGGCATTCGGGCCTTAGTAACCCTAACTTGATAAATATCCCTATCGATTTCTGCGAAATAAAATCCCGATTCCTCAAATATATCATTAAAAACACCTGTATCCCTTGAACCTCTTCTTACTATTCCATTATATCTATTGTAAAAATGTATAATATCATCTTCTTTTATATCACTCACTTCCATGCTTTCAAAGCCCCAATCAGGAGTATAGGATACAACCCTATCTAGAGATACTTTCACTGATCTACCACTTTTAGAGTCATCAAATACATATATCTGAGAACCTCTCTTATTAACTTCACTTACAGGAGCAATATCATCAAAGCTAAAGGAATCTATAAAAAATACCATTCCATTTTTTACCGTCATATTGGCAAACTCAGATATATAGGATATATTACCATCATCATAATCGCCAAAATCATCTAGTAAATCATCAAAATCATAACTCTCATCATTATGATATAATCCATGGAGCTTAGCTGTTCTAGAAGATGATCTATCTCTGGTATTAACATCATAGTATTTTCCATTAGAACCTAGATATACTTCATCCCCTTTGAATAATAAAGGTCCTTCAAGGTAAGAATAGGAGTTATCTTCACTAAACTCAGTTACTACATTATTGTTATCAATTGTAATATCTATAACTTTACCTAGTAGATATTCTACATCTTCGATATTCTCTGGAATAGTTATAGTAATTTTATCATTAACCTTATATCTAGGGGACGTCTTCTTTGATGTATAATCAAAAGCATCAAATACCACCAAGGATACCTGATTCTCCTTCAATCTAGAAACCCTATGATTTTCCACAACCATACCCTTATATTCTTCCGTAGTAAGGGATTCTTCCTTAAACATAGTATTGAATACAAGCTCAAATACCTTTTCCCTAGTAGCCTTTTCATAATGATTCGGGATGTCTACACCTTCAGTGATTCCTAACTCATCAGCCTTTACTATATATGGAACTGCCCACAAAGGTCCAGAATATAAGTCTGTATTTGGGATATCTCCATTTGCCATTACAAGCATCTTTATAACTTCAGCATATGTAATATCATCACTAGGCTTAAATGTACCGTCAGGATACCCATTTACTAATTGATTTATTACTCCTACATTTAGATATCCATGAGCCCAATGAGTGCTATTAATGTCCTTGAACTTGCTTGAAAGATAATTGTATTCATCTATATCCTTTCCTAAGCCCCTTGCCTCAACCACCATTTTAGCAGCTTCTGCTCTGCTTATTCTATCGTACAGTCTATAGCCCCTAGCATCCCCCTTTACATAACCTTTTTCTATAAGCCAATCAACCTTAGAATTTCCAGTATTAGCATTTGCCATATCTACCGAGACAAATAGCATTAATAATATCATTATGTATAGTCTAAGTCTAGTTTTCATGTTATCGTCTCCCCCTTTTATCTATTCCATTTATGTATACCCATAATCAATTCACAATTAAACCCGAGATACTTCGAGAGTAAGGCTTATTCTGTCCGTCTCAGTATGACATAATGCTTGTGATTCTGAGCGTAGTCTAGAAAACTCCTAAAATAGTCATTCCGAGCGTAGTCGAGGAATCCCCTGAAATAGTCATTCCGAGCGTAGTCGAGGAATCTCGGGTTTATTTTTTGGTTTTAAAAAACGCTTAGCTCTTTAAAGAGCTAAGCGCCTGTGAATTAACTCAAAGCCTTACTGTTAATCTAAAACTACTGTGCCATTTTTCTTTATTGTGAAACTTACAAGTTCTATATCATCATATCTGTCTTCGATAAATCCTGTAATATCAGCATCTTCATACTCTTTAATATCTAGAATATCGTCAACTATACCTTGTAGATATTTTGTAATATTGGTTTCGAATTTTGAACTTTCTTCAAAATCTAACCATGCATTATAAGCAGCCTCTTTTTTCAAATCAAGATAGATTTCTACCTCTATATCTCCTTTACGTTCAGATAACTTAATATCTTCTATCTGTAAGTTTTTATTCTTATCAATTCTATCATGATCCTCTAGCAATTGTTTTCTTAAGTCCTTTATACTAACAACTTCATCTTTTTCCTTTACTTGTGATTCAAGGCTCTTAATTTTTGATTCCAATTGACTTATTGTTTGTTGTTGAGTTATTACTTGGTTATATAACTCATTGACATTTTGTCCTGGTTTGTCATTGATTGTTATAGTTGAACTTGCATTGTCCCATTTGATATCCTTATTAAATAGTAATGCCATATCATTTAAAGCTAGATAAGTTCTTCCTTGTTCATTAACTATAAAAGGTTCATTAGCAAAATATGATTGTACTCCGTTGTTAAATACTTTAATGTTTCGGTAGGTTACTGCCAAATTCTTAACAGTGTTTGCTGCAAATCCTGTTGTTGCCAATGATAAAGTAAGTATCAAAACAGCAACAATGACTGCTAGTTTCTTATAATTTCTTTTCATCTTAAATCTCCTCCCTTTCTATAATTACATAATATCTCTCTGGAGGTCATTTGTCAAAGCAATATCTGGTCATAAAGGAAACTGTAACTAAATTGTAACCTGTCTCCATGACCAAACCTACTTGCCAATACC
>CAZAJU010000153.1:0-3718 GCA_964485455.1 uncultured Tissierella sp. | reverse complement strand
GAAATAAAAATTGGTCTTGCTGCACCGCTTACAGGGGGTAGCGCTCAGGATGGACAATCTATTCAAAAAGGTGTTGAATTGGCAGTTAAAATGGCTAATGAAGCCGGTACAATCAGCGGCAAAACACTCAGTGTTGTAACTGCAGACGATAAGGGAGACCCTTCAGAGGCTGCAACAGTAGCTAACAAGCTAGCACAGGATAAGAGCATTGCAGCAATCGTGGGACATTTTAACAGCTCAGCTACTTTGGCAGGGGCACCTATTTACAACGCAGCAGGTGTTGCTCATATTTCACCTGGTTCCAGTGCTTCTAGCGTTACTAATGCAGGGGATTATACCTTCCGTGTTATTACAACGGATGCAGTGCAGGGAGCTTATGTTGCAGATTGGGCTGCCAAGGATCTCGGTGCTAAGAAGATTGCAATACTTTATGAAAACACTGATTATGGTTTAGGACTTGCTCAAGTGCTTCAAGAATCAGCTGGTAATGTTGGCGCTTCTATAGTTATGCAGGAAGCTTATGAAGTAGGAGCTAGTGATTTCAGTACAGTTCTTACAAAGTTGGCAAGTACTGATGCGGATCTTTTATTCATCGGTGGCCTTTACAATGAAACAGCTCTTATTGCAAAGCAGTTAAAGAAATTCGCAATGGATGACATTAAGATTATGGGTGTTGATGCAATTTACTCTGATGCACTTATAGAGCTTGGCGGTGCAGATGTTGAAGGTGTGCTTTTAACAGGTTACTTCCATGAAAGTACTGAAAACAAGGTGGCACAGGATTTCATCGCAGCATACAAGAAGGAATATAATGAAACACCTGGTACTTATGCAGCTTATGCATATGATGCCACACTTATAATAATCGATGCTATAAAGAATGTAGGAAATGATCGAAGTGCAATCCAAAAGTATATTGCTGGGCTTAAGGACTTCCAGGGAGCTACAGGTGTTAATACCTTCGATGCAAATGGAGACGTGCTTAAGGATCCACTTCGCTTAACTATAAAGGATGGAAAATTTACAATCATTAAATAGATTCAATAAAATGACTGAATGAAGGAAGGATGTTTAGGATGTTTACCCAACAACTAATAAATGGCATAACCGTTGGTGGTATTTACGCATTAATTGCTCTTGGATATTCAATGGTATATGGCATATTAAGAATTGTAAACTTTGCACATGGAGATATTTTTATGATGGGGACCTTCCTAGGACTATTCTTCACACAATCACTGGGAATGAAGTTTTATATTGCATTCCCTCTTTCCGCATTAGCAACAGCTTTCATCGGCATTTTTGTAGAGAAGATAGCCTATAGGCCAATTAGAGTTGCGGATAAGCTAGCGGTTTTAATTAGTGCCTTAGGTGTATCAATATTTTTGCAGAATCTTGCTCAGATTATATGGGGAACTGAAACCCATGCGTTTAAAAGTGGAATAGAGGTTTCAACTTTTAACCTTGGAGGAGTTATCCTGTCAAATATCCAGTTGATCGTTATTTTTCTAAGCTGTGTTCTAATGATGGGCTTGTACTTTGTGGTGAACAAGACGAAGATTGGAGTTGCTATGAGGGCTACTTCTCATAATTTAAATTCAGCAAAGCTTATTGGAATTAATACGGACAGAATTATTTCCTTTACCTTTGGAATAGGATCTGCGTTGGCTTGCATAGCAGGACTATTGGTAGGGATATACTATGACGCTGTATTTCCTATAATGGGATATTCTTATGGTCTAAAGGCATTTGCTGCTGCAATCCTAGGGGGCATAGGAAGCATTCCTGGAGCAATGGTAGGGGGTTTTGTAATCGGAATTGTGGAGACTTTCGGAGCTGCATATATTTCTGCTGGCTATAGAGATGCCTTTGCTTTCGGTATATTAATTATAGTATTAATTTTCAGACCATCAGGTATACTAGGTAAGAAACTAGTGGAGAAGGTTTAATGGAGGGACATATGATGAAAATAAAACTAACAAAACCTGTGTTAGCAGTGGTTTTTGCACTACTGTTAGCACTTCCACTTGTAACTACTAATAATTACGTGCTACACATTTTTATTTCTATGGGAATATATGTGGTACTAAGCCTTAGCTTAAACTTTGTAACAGGTTTTGCAGGACAGCTTTCTTTGGGTCACGCTGCCTTCTATGGTATAGGCTCCTATGTAGGTGCACTAATTATGCTGAATTTCAATGTAAACTTCTTTCTAGCACTTATCATAAGTGCAGTAGTTTCTGGGCTTTTCGGATTTCTTCTAGGTCTTCCTACTTTGAGACTTAAGGGGGACTATTTAGCTATAGTAACATTGGGATTCGGCGAAATCGTAAGGCTTGTGTTTATTAATTGGGCAAAAGTAACTCGAGGACCATTAGGGCTTCCAGGAATACCTAAGCCAACTATTTTTGGAGTGAATCTTAACACCAGTATGGCCTTTTATTATATGGCTATTGTAATGATTATAGTTACTGTGGTTATTATGAATAAAATTATTAATTCTGGTATTGGTATGGCTATGCAAACAGTTAAAGCGGATGAAATAGCTGCAGAATCTGTGGGAATACAACCTATTAAATATAAGATGTTAGCCTTTGTTATATCTTCAGCCTTTGCTGGAATAGCAGGATGTTTCTATGCATCATTTATATCCTATATCAGCCCCACCACCTTTATTTACAATACATCAATAACTATACTTGCAATGGTGGTTCTTGGAGGGCTGGGAAGCATTCCTGGCTCAATAGTGGGAGCAGTGATACTGACACTTGCACCAGAGCTTCTTCGTTTTTTAAGCAATTACCGTATGCTTATCTTTGGAGCACTGATGGTTGTTATGATGATCTACAGGCCTCAGGGATTCTGGGGTGCAGGCAAAAGAGTAAGGAATATATACAAGATTAAAGCAGGAGGTGGAAAGCATGTCGGCCATATTAAAGGTTAGTAATGCTACTATGCAGTTCGGAGGCCTGGTGGCCGTTGACGATGTTTCCATTGTACAAAGGGAAGGAGAGATTCTATCTCTTATCGGACCTAATGGAGCGGGAAAGACCACTTTCTTTAATCTGCTCACTGGTGTATATAAACCCACGAAAGGGCAAATTCTATTCTTAGACAAAGATATTACAAACCTGAAGCCATATGAAAGGGTAGAGAAGGGTATATCAAGAACCTTCCAGAATATCAGGTTGTTTTCGGAGTTGACCACACTTGAAAATCTGCTGGTTGCTCATCCTGACTGTAATAGAGAAGGGTTGATTGAGTCCATATTTGGAAGGTCAAAGTTGATGGCAAAGAGGGCAAAGGTTGTTGAAGACTGCGAAAATATACTAGAGATGATTGGGTTGAAGGATCAGGAATTGGAGCTTGCCACAAACCTTCCTTATGGAAAACAGCGACTTCTAGAAATAGGAAGGGCACTGGCTACAAATCCTCGTCTGGTGCTTTTAGACGAGCCCGGAGCTGGTATGAATGGCCCGGAAAAGGAAGAACTTTCATCACTTATAATAAATATAACAAAGAAACTTAACAAAAATGTTTTGCTTATTGAACATGATATGAAATTTGTCATGTCAATATCAGATAGAATAATTGTATTTGACCACGGAGTTAAAATAGCAGAAGGCCTACCTAAAGAAATTCAGAATAATCAACAAGTGATTGAGGCATATTTAGGAAGAGGAATAACAGACGATGAAGAATAAGTATATTTATGGAA
>CAZAJU010000152.1:0-3753 GCA_964485455.1 uncultured Tissierella sp. | reverse complement strand
GGTTTAACGCAGAAAAAGGATTTGGATTTATTACAGGAGAAGACGGAAAAGACGTATTCGCTCACTTCTCACAAATTCAAAAAGATGGTTTCAAATCTTTAGAAGAAGGCCAATCAGTAGAATTCAACGTAGTTGAAGGTCAAAAAGGTCTTCAAGCTGAGAACATCGTAGTAAAATAATTTTGCTAATCAAGCCCTTGGATTTATCCAAGGGTTTTTTTATTTCTTATTTATAAATAGGGTATATATAATTAAATTAGGAGGTGTTAACTATGAAACTAAATTATAAATTAACTATTTTAATTGGTTTGGCTTTTATGTCCATATCTTCATTTTGGCAATTATACGATAATATTATTCCTTTGATTTTGCAAAATACCTTTGGGCTTCGCGAAACTCTTACAGGAAGTATTATGGCTCTTGATAATGTGCTAGCCCTGTTTTTACTTCCTATATTTGGAGCCTTTTCAGATAAGGTAAATACTAGGATTGGTAAGAGAACTCCTTTTATCATCATCGGTACAGTTATTTCAATATTTTTTATGCTCCGTATTCCTTATGCAGATAATACTGAGAACTTCTCACTGTTCTTTATATCCTTAGGTGCAGTTCTTATAGCAATGGGTACTTATAGGTCTCCTGCAGTTGCACTAATGCCCGACTTAACTCCCAAGCCACTTAGAAGCAAAGCAAATGCAGTAGTTAACCTAATGGGAGCAATAGGCGGCATATTCACTCTTTTTATGATAAGCATCCTTATTCCTAAAGAAGTTAGCCCCAGTTATGTAAGTGTATTTAGGGCAGTAGCTATATTTATGGCTGCATCCGTAGCTATACTGATACTTAAAGTAAAAGAGAATAAATTATCCAGGCTAATCCCTGAAGATGATGAACCAAAGTCAGAAGAAGTTCAAGAAAGCAATGAAAAACTTCCAAAGGATGTTATGAGAAGTTTAATCTTTTTATTGGTTTCTGTTTTTCTATGGTTTACAGCTTATAATGCTATTACAACAGCATTTTCACGATATGCAGGAAAAGTATGGAATCTCAAGGGCGGTGGGTTTGCAAATGCACTTATGATAGCAACTGGTGCAGCTATAGTATCATTTATACCTATCGGTTCAATTTCTTCCAAAGTAGGAAGAAAAAAGACCATTATTGCTGGGATTATAATTATAAGCCTTTCATACTTTGCAGGATTTTTATTTAAGGAATATTCACCACTTATAAATGTAGTATTTGCCTTCACAGGCTTTGGCTGGGCAGCAATCAATGTCAACTCATACCCTATGGTAGTAGAAATGAGCAGGAGTTCCGATGTTGGAAAGTATACAGGATATTATTATACTTTCTCTATGGCAGCTCAGATATTTACTCCAATATTGTCCGGATTTTTATTGGAAAATGTATCTTATAGGATATTGTTTCCTTACGCAGTATTTTTCTCCCTCGCATCTCTTTGCACCATGTTATTGGTGAAGCATGGGGATTCCAAACCTCCTACCAAGAAAAGCATATTAGAAAACTTTGATGTTGATGATTAAAAATATAAGACCCAAGATTTCTCGGGTCTATTTTTATTCCTCTTCCTTTTCAATTATACCAAGTCTTTCAAATATTAGCTTATATCCATCTGCCCCATAGTGTAAGGATCTATTGATCCTACTTATTGTTGCTGTACTAGCTCCAGTCTCAGTTTCTATCTCATTATAGGTCTTGTTCTGCTTTAGCAGCTTAGCAACTTCAAATCTTTGAGATATGGCTTGTACCTCTTTAATAGTGCAAATATCTTCAAAAAATCGATAGCATTCCTCTTCATTTTCTAATTTTAATATTGCTTCGAATAGTGAATCTGCTTGTGCACTCTTAATCCTAGAATTATATGTCATGATACCCTCCTAATTTGTTATGTAACGAGATGGAGGATTGGATATTCCACCTCACTTATATATTACCCTATTAAAGCATGGGTGTAAAGGGGCGCAAACGTTTGCTCTTTATTTAAAATAAGCTGGGCTTTCGCCCAGCTAGTAATTAGAATAATCCTACAATTTCTCCACTTGGTAATATATCAATGCTGTTTGCTGCTGGAACTTTTGGTAATCCAGGCATTGTCATGATTTCACCAGTTAATGCTACAAGGAATCCAGCTCCTCTTGAGATCTTAATATCTCTTACTGTGATTCTAAATCCTGTAGGTCTTGCTAATAAAGTTGGATCATCAGAGAATGAATATTGAGTCTTAGCCATACAAATTGGCATCTTGTCGAAGCCTAATTTTTCGATATTCTTAATTTGCTTTTGGCATGCACTTGTGAAGTCAACTCCATCTGCTCCGTATACTTCCTTAGCAATCTTTTCAATCTTAGCTTTTATTGATTCTTCAACATCATATAGAGTCTTGAAGTTAGCTGTCTTAGTTTCGCAAACTTCTACAACTTTCTTAGCTAATTCAACTCCACCGTCTCCACCTTTGCCCCATACTTCTGAAAGAACAGCTTCTGCACCAAGTTCTTTACATCTGTCAAGAACGAAGTTTAACTCAGCTTCTGTATCAGTAGGGAACTTATTGATTGCTACTACTGCAGGTACTCCGAATTTATTAACATTTTCAATGTGTTTTTCAAGATTTTCGAAACCTTTTGCTAATTGGTCAAGGTTTTCAGTTCCTAATTCTTCTTTCTTAGCTCCTCCGTGGTGTTTTAAAGCTCTAACTGTAGCAACGATAACTGCTGCATTTGGCTTTAAGTTTCCAAATCTAGCTTTGATATCAAAGAATTTTTCAGCTCCAAGGTCAGCACCGAAACCTGCTTCTGTAACTGTATATTCTGCTACTTTTAATGAAAGTTGTGTAGCAGTTAAGGAGTTACATCCATGAGCAATGTTCGCGAATGGTCCACCATGAATTAATGCAGGTGTATTTTCTAGAGTTTGAACTAGGTTAGGAGCTATAGCATCCTTCATTAGAAGAGCAACTGCGCCTTGTGCTTGAAGGTCGCCTGCATATACTGGGCTACCATCGAACTTGTAAGCAACAACGATATTAGCAACTCTTGCCTTTAAGTCTTCTAGGTCTTTTGCTAAACAGAAGATAGCCATGATTTCTGAAGCTACAGTTATGTCAAATCCATCTTGTCTTGGCATTCCATCTGGCTTTCCACCTAGACCAACAACTACGTTTCTTAAAGCTCTATCATTCATATCTAGAACTCTTTTCCAAACGATTCTTCTTGGGTCAATTCCAAGAACGTTTCCTTGTTGGATATGGTTGTCTAAAAGTGCTGAGATAAGGTTATTTGCTGTAGTTATAGCGTGGAAGTCACCTGTAAAGTGTAGGTTGATATCTTCCATTGGAACTACTTGTGCATAACCACCACCTGCTGCTCCACCTTTAACACCAAAGCTTGGTCCTAAGGATGGCTCTCTTAATGCAGAAATTGAAGTTTTACCAATTTTGTTAAGACCCATTGATAGACCAATGTTTGTAGTAGTTTTTCCTTCTCCTGCTGGAGTTGGGTTTATAGCTGTAACTAAAACAAGCTTTCCGTCTGGTTTGTCTTTTAATTCATCTAATACCTTAAGTGAAACTTTTGCTTTGTATTTACCGTATTGTACAAGGTCATCCTCTTTAATGCCTAATTTTGCAGCAACTTCAGTAATAGGAACCATTTTGGCTTCTTGAGCAATTTGAACGTCTGTTTTCAATTTATCTCCTCCTAAGTATTGGATATTTGCGATTCATCGCAGAATTTTT
>CAZAJU010000151.1:0-3755 GCA_964485455.1 uncultured Tissierella sp. | reverse complement strand
GCTGCTTTTGCAATCCCTATACTACAAGGACTGTCTACAGAACAACGATCATCAAGTGAACGTAGACAAATAAAAGCATTAGTTGTTGCGCCTACAAGGGAGTTAGCAATTCAAATTTCGGATAGCTTTAAAGCCTATGGAAAATATATGGGTTTAAAGACCTTGGTGATATATGGTGGTGTTACCCAACATCCACAGACTAGGGAATTAAATAGTGGAGTAGATATTTTAGTTGCTACACCGGGAAGATTACTCGATTTAGTAAATCAAAAATTTATTAGCTTAAAAAATATAAAATATTTCGTATTGGATGAAGCTGACCTTATGCTAGATATGGGTATGCTAAAGGATGTTAGAAAGATTATTACTTTTCTTCCAAAGGTTAGACAGACTATGTTCTTTTCAGCAACTATGCCAACTGAAATTGGAGAATTAGCTAACTCTATATTAAGTAAACCTATTAGAATAGATATTACACCGGTATCATCTACAGTTGACATTATAGAACAAGAGGTATATTTTGTTGATAAGGTAAATAAGCTTAACTTACTTATCCACATCTTGAAGGATAAGAAAATAGAATCAGCCCTAGTATTTTCTAGGACAAAGCACGGAGCAAACAAAATAGTAGCCTCCTTAGAAAAAGCAGGATTTACAGCCCAAGCTATACATGGGAATAAATCACAAAATGCTAGGCAATTAGCCTTGAATAATTTTAAGGAAAGAAAAACCAGGATTTTAATTGCAACTGACATAGCTGCAAGAGGGATAGATATTGAAGAACTCTCCCATGTAATAAACTATGATTTGCCAGAGGTCCCAGAAACCTATGTACACAGAATAGGTAGAACGGGCAGGGCAGGTCTTGGTGGAAAAGCAATATCATTTTGTGATTATGAAGAAAAACCTCTACTTCTATCAATCCAAAAGTTAATTAGTAAAACAATACCAGAAGTAACAGACCACCCTTATCCTTTAGTAGATACGACTATTAAACCTAAGGAAAAGTCAAAGAGGAGACCTTCTGCTTCTGAATCTATAGCCTTTATTACAAATAAGCCTAAAACAAAGGGCAAGGATACAAAAACTGGCAAGATCAGAAGAGAAAAACTAGGAAGCCAACCAAAGAAAAACACTTCAAAGAAAGATAAGCAAGGAAAAAGTCTTCATTGGAGTAGTAGATAATAAAAATATAAGACCAATCATAGCAAGCCAAAGCTTGTCCGTGATTGGTCTATTTTTTAAAATTCTTTAGAGAAAAGATAGGTTGAAGATGATAATAAGTTATAGGTTCTTAATAATACAAAAAGGGTATGTATAATTAAAAGAATCATGAGTAAGTTTTATGAATACTACTCTATTATGGTAGTTGAAGGTGGAGAGGATATGAATGAAAAGAAAGGAAATCTCATTGCTCCATGTGGTATGAATTGTAGTTTGTGTATTGCCTATCAATTTAAAGAAAAAGACCTGAACAAAAAAGGTTTCCATAAGAAATATTGCCCAGGGTGTGTTCCTAGAGGTAAAAACTGTACTCATATGGGAGACAGATGTCAACTGTTGGCAAAAGGAGAGGTGCGATTTTGCTATGAGTGTAAAGACTATCCCTGCAAGATGTTAAAGTCGTTGGATAAGCGATACCGTACTAAATATCATATGAGTATGATAGAAAATTTGAATTACATTAAAGAGAATGGAATAGAAAAATTCCTTGAGAAAGAAGAGATAAAATGGAGGTGCTCAGAGTGCGGTGGGAGGATCTGCTGCCACAACGGTTTGTGTCTGAAGTGTAATCTAGATAAATTTATTAATAACAAAAAATACCACTGGAACGATGAATCCCCAATAACAAAATAAATTCACCTTTTATAGTTAAATATGAAATATATAAAATGAGTAACCTGCTGTAGAAAAAAGATAATATTTAATGAAATGGTTAAATTGAAAGAAGGGTTAATATGAAAAAAGATTTTATAGTCTATAAACTTATTTTGCTTCTTCTCATAATCTGTATTTTCACGGGATGTAGTTCATCCTTAGCTAAAATGGGTAATACGAATTCTAATATCTCTAATGGTGGATTGTCTGTAATGGGTGATGATTGGATTTATTTCATGAACTATGCGGATTCTAGGTTTCTTTACAAGATAAAAACTGATGGTTCAGAAGAAACTAAGATAAGTGATGATAATGCATATTGTCTAAACCTCTATGATGGCTGGTTATATTATATCAATAGTAGCGATAACAATAAGATTTATAAAATCAAGACTGATGGAACTGAAAGAACTGTGGTAAGTGATGACTCATCTGCAAATCTAATAGTATATAATGACTGGATGTATTTTATTGATAATAACTATTCAGATACTTCAGATGATTACAATAGGATTTTTAGGATTAAAACTGATGGCACAGGAAAAGAGAAAATTAATAATGATAACACCAGCATGTTTAATATTGTAGGAGATTACCTATACTATGTTAAACAATATGATCACAATATGTATAAGACCAAGTCTGACGGCTCCAAAGATACAAAGCTTAGTGATGCCTATATTTCTTTTTTTAATGTTGTTGGAGATTCCATCTTTTATTTAGATGCTGAAGGTGAACGCAATAATATATGGAAGATGAAGACTGATGGCAAGGGAGCTGTAAAATTAACAGATGACAAATCGACTGCTTTCAATGTAAGCGGAGATTGGATTTATTACGGATACACAATGAAGGATTCACCTGACTTGGAACTAAAGAAAATGAAACTGGACGGCACAGAGGCGAAAGTAATAAATGATGATGACCCTATGATTATTAATGTTCATGATGATTGGCTAGTTTATTTAGGAATAAACTTCGGCGATTTCAGCTTGAAACAGACAATCGTTAAAGAAGACGGAAGTGGTCGAAAGGATTATGTATATGTTCAGACTCCACAAGCGCAAAATGTTAAAAGATACCCTATGCAAGAGACTATAAGGATAAGGGATATTTCTATTAAGGTAAATTCAGCTTATTCAACTAATATAATCGAGAACAATGAACCTGGATTTGACTCTCAGATATTTGATGAGGTTACGGATGGAGTTTATCTATATATTAATACAACAATAGCTAATGAAGGCACAAAAGATATTGATTTAAGACAGATGACTGGCTTAATCGAAGATATAGATGCTATGGGATTGACTGTGTTTTGGGGTCCTATGGCTGATATTACAGATATAACAGCAAAAGATGATATATCTTTCCATCTCTCCAATGATATGTATAGAGAATCAATGATAATAAAGCCTGGAGAAGTAAAAGAAATACAATTATATTATTGGGTAAGTAAAATTGAATATCCTGCTTATCTAGGAGTATTTGACGGTACAGATATAAATCCGCTGGCTGCCATTGAGGTCTTACCTAATGACGAATACTATGTTACAGATGATCAGTCAGCTTTAAAAATCATGAATGAAAGATTTCCAGCTTATGAGATAACTATGATTCAAGGGGTAGGCTATAAATTTGATGGTGAAGATATAGAAAAAATGTATTACCTTTTTGAAGTTAAAAAGCCAGGTACATCTGAATCTGAGTACTACCTAGTTAAGCGTGACACAGGAGAAATATACAAAGGAGGATATGACAAGAGCTTTCCTGACTATCCAGCAGTACCGGTAAGTCTGTTGGAATAGTCTTAAAGTGGTAATAAAAGGAGGAAAAAATCATGAAGATGCAGCTATACTCTAAAACTAAAACAGGAA
>CAZAJU010000150.1:0-3770 GCA_964485455.1 uncultured Tissierella sp. | reverse complement strand
AAAATGGGTGAGCACAATATAGATTTTCCAAACAACTTCAAAATACTAGAAGTTTGTAATCCACAAAAGGCAAATGAAGTACTATCAGCACATATTGATATAGGATATTTCCTTCCATGCAAGATGGTGGTCTATGAAAAGAATAATGAAGTATTTATTGGAACTGCAAAGCCAGAAATGCTTATCGGTATGATGGGTTATGGTGATCTTGGCAATGTTGCAACTGATGTGCAAAAAATTCTGATTGAAGCAATCGATGCAGCTGTTTAGCTAGAAACACTTAGACAATAAAGGCCCCTCGTAGTAAACAGTTTTATTATTTAAACTGCATATTACAAGGGAGCCTTTTAATTTTAAAATCTAATGTTTAAAATTAGAACATCATACCTTCTACCGTAAGTTTTTCGCTAAATAATATCTTGGCATATTTAATAATAAGTTCGTCATTTTTAGCTTGAACACCACGTTTTACATAGGCATCAATTTCACCTACTTGATATTTATCATACGCATCTATATCTGCTGGTTTTCCCACCTTAACTGATGGCTGAGGCTCCCCAACTCCTCAGGAAGAACAGCCATTAAGCCATATCTCCAGTGCATTTACTCCCTTTGACTTGATAAATTTTTCTGCTTTTGGATCAATTAGTACTTTCAAAACATTACCCCCTAACTCTCTACTTTTATACTACTATTGTAAATATCCATATCTATTTCACCCAAAGTCTTGCTTGTCACAAGTCCTGCTACGATAGATCCACTAACATTTACCATAGTTCTGCCCATGTCTATAAGAGGTTCTATTGCTATTAGCAAACCAGCTAATCCTACAGGCAATCCCATTGCAGATAGTACGGTAAGGGCTGCAAATGTAGCTCCACCACCTACTCCTGCAATACCAAATGATGCAAAAGCTGTTATTAATATAAGTTTAATTAAAAATACAGGATCCATCGGGTTGATTCCTAAAGTTGGTGCTATCATAACGGCTAACATAGCTGGATAAACTCCTGCACACCCATTTTGTCCAATACTTGTTCCTAGAGTACTTGATAAGTTAGCAATGCCTTCTGATATACCAAGTTTATCCTTTTGTGTCTCAATAGTCATAGGTAGTGTTGCTGCTGAAGACCTAGAGCTGAATGCAAACAATAAAGTTGGTGCAGCTTTCTTTAAGAACTTTCCTGGATTTAATTTTAATATAGCTAATATACCAAGATGAATTAAGAAAACTATAATCAATGCTACATAGTTTGCTATTACGAAGTTTATTAGTCTTGCGATTTCTTTAAAGTTACTTGTAGATACCATCCTTGTCATTAGAGCTAATACTCCGTATGGAGTAAGTCTTAAAATCATGATTACTAAGCGCATAACTACATCGTGTAGTGATTGAATTAGCTTCGTAAAGAATTCTGCTGATTCCGGTTTGGTTCTTTTTATACCAATAGCAGCAAGTGATATAAGTACAGCAAATGCTACAACGGATAATGTTGAGTTGCTTCCTTGACCTGTCATTGAATAGAAAGGATTTATAGGAATAATTTCAATAATTTGATCTTGAACCGTCTTTGTTTGGTATTCTGTTAATTGTGTTTCCAAAGCAGAACCACGACTTTGCTCAGCTTCCCCTAATTGAAGTCCTTCTGCTGAAAGATCAAATGCATTGGTAGTAACAGCACCAACTAATGCAGCTATTGCAGTAGTGATTAAAAGCACTGCTATTATTCTTGTTGCCATCTTTCCTAAGTTTTTAGAATCTTGATTGATAATAGCGCTTGTTATTGAAACGAAAATCAATGGTATAACAACCATTCTAAGAGCTCTTACGTAACTTGTACCAACAATATTAAACCAACTGTTGGATTCTTTTACTATATCTGATGTTGCCCCATAAAAAAGTTGAAGGATAGCACCAAATACTATACCTGCAGCCATTGCAAGTAATACTCTTGCAGTAAATGAAACATTCTTCTTCTTTAAAAATAATAATCCATAAATAATTGCTGCCATAACTACAATATTAATTAAAACGGCTATTGTAACATTCAAAATATTTCACTCCTTTTATTAGTTCATATATTTATTTTACTTATACCCCTTTACGCTTACTAATTCAATGTCCTTAGAATAAAAATCATCTTTAACTGCTTCTTTGTTCATAAGATCTGTACTCAAATATTTCTTATTATCATCTGAGAATACTGTGACTACAACAGCATCTTTGCCTAATTTTTCCTGCACAATTAAGGCAGCCACAAAATTAGCTCCGGATGAAATCCCTACACCAAGTCCAAGGGTATCAGCCAGCTTTTGTGCCATGATTATTGCATCACCATCATCTACAGCTATGATATCATCAAGCTCATCAAGATTTACAATTGGTGGTATAAACTCATCAGAAATACCTTGGATTCTATGTTTTCCAACTTTATAGCCTGTAGTCATCGTTGGTGAATTCGATGGCTCCATTGGATAAAGCTTAATATTTGGGTTCTGTTCTTTAAAGTACTTTCCAATACCCATAATAGTTCCACCGGTTCCTACACCTGCTACTATAGCATCAGCTGTTAACCCAAGACTTTCTAGTTGTTTATGAATCTCTGGACCTGTTGTTGTATAATGTGTGTCCACATTATACTCATTTGAGAACTGACATGGTAAAAATACATCCTTGTCTGAAGCAGCTAAATCTTGTGTCATCTTAATACTACCTAAAAAACCGCCTTGTTCAGCACTAACTAACTGAATATTTGCTCCATAGATTCGAATCAATTTTTTTCTTTCTTCACTCATCCAGTCAGGCATAAAAATAGTTACTTTATGCCCCAGAGCAGAGCCTATGGCTGAAAAAGAAATACCTGTATTTCCACTGGTTGCCTCCACAATCTGATCCCCAGGTTTGATTGTGCCATTTTTATATGATTTTTTAAGTATATGAAGAGCCATCCTATCCTTTATGCTTCCTGTAAGATTGTAATGTTCAGCTTTTGCAAATATTCTACGTGATTCTCCTTTGTATTTGAAGTTTAACTCCAATAGAGGTGTATCACCTATTAACGTGCTTAAACCCTCGATTCTTTCATTTACTGAACTGTTCATTTCCAATAAATCACCCCTTTCAGAAGAATAAGCAGCGTAAGTCAATTATACCCATTTTTAATATTTAAAACAAAATAATATATAGTATAGATAAAATTATGAATTTTTTCTATATCGCAAACAATATAATCTCTTAGATTTTTTTAAATGTCTTTGCATATAATTTAGCCTATTTCTATTTTCTAACCAACTCATAGGATTATTTAGTTAATATTTAATATATTCGACATTTATTGGAATATACCATATATGACACTTATTAACTTGTCCTATAAATAATTTGTCGATACTCTGATTCTAAAATAAAGTCTTGCTCTTATTAAAACTTTATTATATAGCCATTGCTTTCAAGAACTTTTATTGATTTATCAAAGTTCTCTTCTTTAGTTAAAATATAATCTGTATTATATGTTGATACTGCAAATATTCCGATTTTATTCTCTGCTAATAATGTAGCTATCTTTGACAAAATACCTATAAGAGAAAAATCCAACACCCCTTGTATCCTAAAGGCCTTCCATCCATCATCACATTCAATTGCATTTTGGGGTACTAGTTTAGTGTTGCATACTAATGATAACTCTTCATCTGTCTTGCTAATAAAACAAAATTCATCTGAATAGTCTATTTGGGATAAATCCTCTACTTTGCATATTGAAAAATCTTGA
>CAZAJU010000149.1:0-3862 GCA_964485455.1 uncultured Tissierella sp. | reverse complement strand
ATTAATAAGAATGAGATGGTTAAATCATCATCTCATTCTTATTAAACTTTCCTTTTGTTATATCAATTAAAAGTTTACTCACCATTAGATTATCATGCCTAATATAGTTGCTTTTAATATCTATCAGTCTTTCTGTTATAAGATTGATATTTTTAGAAGCAAGGATTTTTTTATCCTCAGGTCCTAGCACTACAGGTCTAGCTCCATCTGTTATATATTTATTTAAAGTCTCCTCAGGTATTTCTTCTGTATTGGCTATTACATAATCAAGAAAGCCTTCTTTACTATGATTAAGGATGCCTTGCACATGTTCTATTACCCCAAAATTATCGGTTTCACCAGGCTGAGTCATAACGTTACAAATATATACCTTTGGCGCTTTAGATTTATATATGATTTCTACTATATCATTTACTAATAGATTTGGTACTATGGATGTATATAAACTACCCGGCCCCATGACTATTAGATCTGCATCGTTGATTGCATTAATTGCATCTTCCAATGGATATGTAATAGTTGGGTTCATAAACATCCTCTTAATCTTAGATTTTCTCTTTATAGC
Source organism: uncultured Tissierella sp. (assembly GCA_964485455.1). Classification (GTDB taxonomy): domain Bacteria; phylum Bacillota; class Clostridia; order Tissierellales; family Tissierellaceae; genus Tissierella_B. The sequence goes on along the minus strand of CAZAJU010000149.1, from coordinate 3,297 downwards.
TTCTGAAGGAATTATGGATTCACCACTGATTATATCCCCGTTTTCTAGTTCACAGTGTAGTCTAACATCCTCTAGAGTCATAGGATAGACCTTCCCAGTAATAGAGAGTACATTGCTAGCTTCTTTAACTGCTAACTCAAAACTTCCATATATTTCATTCATTGCTGCTAAAAAAAGGTTTCCAAGGTTCTGACCCTTTAACTTTCCTTCAGTAAAACGATATTGAAGTACTTTTTCCATAGTAGGTTCAGTATTTGCAAGTGCCAATAGGCATGCACGGATATCTCCCGGTGCTAGCATTCCTAAATCTTCCCTAAGTATGCCACTTCCTCCTCCATCATCAGCTACGGTTACTATAGCTGTGATACTTGAGGTGAATTCCTTTAGTCCTCTTAGAAGAACAGATAGACCAGTTCCACCTCCTATAGCCACTATCTTGGGTTCTCCGCCATCCGATTCAATTTTACAAAAATTATCCATAATTCTTCTCCTATTCCTTTAACTCTCTATGATTTATAATAACTCTGTGACCATTAGACTTAAGTATTCCTCCAATTTTTTCAGTCATTGCAACTGACCTATGGAAGCCACCTGTACATCCGATGCCAACTACCAGCTGTGTTTTTCCCTCCTCCACATAATATGGAATTAGGTATTCCAGCATATCTATTACTTTTGTTATGAATATATTGGTTTGAGACCATTTAAATACGTAGTTTTTAACATCCTCTGTCTTGCCAGAATGCTCTTTTAATTCAGGGATATAGTATGGATTTGGAAGAAATCTTACATCGAATATCAAGTCACCGTCAAGCAAAACTCCATGCTTAAAACCAAAAGATGTAATAGAGATTGAAATATTTCTTTTTTCTCCACCTTCAGCTAAGATGTTGTTCATTTCCTCTCTTAGCATTCCTAGGGTGAGTTTAGAAGTATATAATATATAGTCCGCACGATTCTTTACTTCTTGAAGCACTTTTCTTTCCTCTGTAATTCCATTTATTAAACTACCATCTGGAGTCAATGGATGAGGCCGTCTAAGCTCCTTATATCTCTTAATAAGAACCTCGTCAGTGGAATCTAAAAAAAGAATTTTATACCCTATGCCCATATTATTTAAATCTTCTAATTCTGAAAAAAGACTTGAAAAAAACTCTCCACCTCTTATATCAACTACTACAGCTACCTTCTCAATCGCCTTCTTGGATTCTTGACATAGTTCAGCAAATTTAGATAATAGGGCTGGAGGAAGGTTGTCCATGCAATAATAATTCATATCTTCTGCTACCTTTACTGCCTGGGACTTTCCAGCCCCAGACATTCCTGTAATAACTAAAAACTCCACTATAGTCACCTCATCACTAGTATATTTTTAACTCTCTTCAAATCAATATTCGCATTTACAGCTTTGTCTATACCATTTTGAATATTTCCTACATCTTCAGGATTATGAGCATCACTATTTATATAGAAATTCACATCTACATCTCTAATTAGATGGAGGCTCTTTGAGGAAAGTTCACTATGCTTGGAGCTTATTTCAAGTGCAGTCCCAAGACGACCTGCCTTTTTTGCAACCTCTACTATATCTACCTTCGCCTTTGAGCCAGGATGGGTAATGATATCTATTTTATAATTATCCAAAGCTTTCAAATATGACTTTGTATTGACTTCTATAGCCTTCTCCTCACTCATTATGCCAACTTTAGATAGTGGGTTTAGGATATAAAGACCATACATATCTTTTAAAGAATAAGGTGTAGCTCCATAATGATACCCCATTAGGAGTATATCCAACTTCTTAATATCATTTTCATGAACATCTAGCTGTCCATTTGTTCCTATTAGATTTGCTTCAACACCAAGGAGGATTTTCAAACCCTTGGGCATATATATTTCATTAAGCCTATGAATTTCCTCCCTCATAATTGAAAGATTACTTCTTTTTACGCCATAAATATAATGTCCTGGTCCATGTTCTGATATGACCAATGTAGACAAGCCCTTCTTAAGAGCTGCTTTAGCATTATCCTCTATGGTTCCAATGGCATGAGTTCCTTTTTTCTTATAGCCACTACTGTATATAGTATGTGTATGGTAATCTCCCAAAACCTTTATCATCTAATCCACTCCAATAATCTTTATCTCCGTTTCAATATCTACACCCTGTGTATCCTTTACGGTCTTTTGTACTACCTTAATTAATTCCAACACTTCCTTACAAGTAGCATTATCAACATTTACTACAAACCCACAGTGTTTTAAGGATACTTGAGCTCCACCGTGTCTAAGACCCTTAAGTCCTGCATCCTCTATAAGTTTTGCTGCAAAGTAACCTTCCGGTCTTTTAAAAGTACTACCTGCACTTGGAAGCTCCAAGGGTTGTTTAGATGTTCTTTTATAGGTTAAATCATCTACTTGAGCCTTTATATCTTCGTAATTTCCCGGATTTAATCCAATTTCAATTGATAAAACAATCAGTTCATCATCAACGACTCTGCTTCCTCTATATCTAAAGTTCATATCTTCATTTTTGAATTCAACTATATTGCTATGCCTATCTAATGCCCTTACTATCGTAATAATATCCTTCATTTCTCCACCATAGGCTCCTGCATTCATAGCCACTGCACCACCAATTGTTCCAGGAATACCATTTGCAAATTCTATTCCGGTTAAATGTTCAGCCATGGCTAATCGACTTACTGCCGTCAGTAAGGCTCCAGCCTGACAATATATATTATTACCTCTTCGACTTATATTACTTAATCCTTCATTTATTTTAATTACTACCCCGCGCATTCCACCATCACGAACAAGAAGGTTAGTGCCATTTCCCATAATATAAAACCGAATTCCATTTTCCCTGCATAACTTCACTGAGTTTATTAGCTCTTCCTCAGACCTAGGAATTATCATAACATCTGCAGGTCCTCCTATTTTAAAGGATGTATGGTTTTTCATAGGCTCATCAAATAGAACATCCCCAATATTCTTATCCGTAAATAGGCCCTTAATTTCCAAATTATCACCTCAAGATTTATTTCTTAATATATCATATACTTTAATATTATACCATATACATGAAATAATTTATTCTCCCTATAAAAATAAGCTATCAGTATCCTGATAGCTTATTTTTTGTGTATTAATCTCTTGCCATTCTCTTATATATTTCGTATCTTGCCTTAGCATTTTCTTCAGCAGCTTTAAATAGTTCTTCAGCTTCTTCTGGGAATTGAAGTTTTAATGAAGTATATCTAACCTCTGAGTTTATGAAATCCATAAATGGTTCTG
>CAZAJU010000148.1:0-3909 GCA_964485455.1 uncultured Tissierella sp. | reverse complement strand
TTTTAGTTTCTATTTTTGATTTTTTATCCAATTGTTCTTATTCTAAAGGATACTTAAAGTAAATCTTGTATCCATTATTTAAAATGTATGTTGCATCAATAGGGAACTCATTTACACTAGTTTCTTCTTTTTCTTTTTTATCCTCCCATGTAGTTTTCAGATAGTTCTTTTCAGATACATTTGCTTGATTTATAGGATTCAAAAATTCCAGAACAACAGCATTGGTTTCAAGATTTTCAATTACATTTTCAAGTAAATTCACAGGCTTAGAACTGTCTATGGCATTACTTAAGGTATATAAAGCAACTTCTCCAGTAGATGTGAAGGTAGTTGACCTTGTTACTTTACCAGTAGTCCATGCTTTTTCACCTATTGCAGGCACTTCTTGAGTCCCTGTGGTTGTAGTAGTTATAGTTACCTTAAGGCTGTATGTTCCTGTTCCATCCAGTAAAAGAGCCTTCTTATCTGTACCTATTACAGGTAGATTACTGTTTACTGTTAATGGAATATTAATATGGAAGTCTTGTACGTCATATTTATAATGGGTACTCCACTCTGCATACTTATTTTCTCCGCTTACAGTATCAGTTTCCCAACTGCCCCTTTGATTCGAATTTATAATATTGCTTTCAGGTATGGATATGGATTGCTGGCTTAATAAATGCTCCAATGGAAGAGGATGCATATTTTCCGCAAAATATGACTTGTACTCATCCTCTATAAAAAGTCCTTTTATAGATTCTTCAGAAGTTTTTAAAGACACTAGTCTTTCTAGTCTTCCAACTTCTTGAGTAATCACAATTTCTACAGAAGGAGGTGTTACTTTGAACTCAATAGTCTTCACAGGTTCATCTTTTTCCATATCAGAATTGGGTTCAAATACATCAATTTTATTTGGCGCACCTGCGTACATATGCCCATATAGTGTAAAACTTGTATTTAGAGTACCATCATCCTTAAACCTTCCTGTCCAATTTGTCATATCAGCTTTTTCATTTAGAGGAGAAAATCTCACCTGATGCTTAGCATAAAGTTTCCCTGGGTCAGTTACGCTAAAAGCTATAGATTTATTTAAATAGTCTGAAAGTGCTTTATATTCTGCTCTTAGCCTGCTTTCATTCTCCATATTAAGCCTCATGGCGATTTGATTAAACACTCCTGGAAGGACATCATTATAGAGGGTTGACCTTCTCTCCTGACTTATACTATTCTGAATTTCCTGATTAAGACCTGCTCCTCCCCCAGTCCAGTTGAATTTAGATCTAGCCTCTGAGACATAGTAATCTACACCCAACTTATTTGTTCCTGTCCAGAACTCGTTGCAATGTTCAGTTACAACCTTATCTATTTCATTCTTAAGTGTTTCTTCTGTCATCTTTGAATCTGCAAATAGAGGATAAAATTTCTTGTACCAATAATCAGAACCCTTAAATCCATCTTCGCCTTTATAATAATATATGCTATAAGCATCTCTGTAAATATCTTCTCTGCCTTCTATAGCAGTCGTACCAAATTTATTGATAGAATAATCTACGATTGCAACAGATGCCATACTTGCAGACATTACTGAACTGCTAAGTTTGGAAGCAGCTTTACCCAGAATGTATGTAAAGGATGTCTTAAGACTTGCTACGACTGCCTCATTGATATTTCCCTCATAGATATTAGTTCCTATTTGAACTACAGAAAGAAGCAGCCCTATGTTTCCTAGGTGATCACCAATAGTTGACATTACGTCATCCCCATATGCTAGGTAACCTGCACTTTGACCAATATTACCAAGAATATCACCGCCTAGCTGCATAGAATCACCCACAGCTCCAACGCCTATTTCAAAACATTCGGTTGCTGGAACACCTCCTAAGGAGTATTCCTCTACAGCTGCCAGAAACTCTTCATCCTTACCTTCTCCATAAAGACCTAAGAACTCTATCTTTGCCTTTCTCTTTCCTTCACTAGAAACAGAGAAAACCCCATATTTAGAAAGATGATCTGTGAATATCACTAATTTAGAATTTGCCTTATCATATGCAAAAGGTATTGGCTCCCATTGTTTATTTTCCTCATTTAAATAAGCAGCTCCAGGGATTTCTCCATCTTCAAGCTTGAGAGGTATGGCAAGCTGTATAACACCTTCGACCTTTGAAATTTCATCAAGTGAGAAGTCATATACATTAAGATGTATATCAGATTCCTCATCCAAAGTAGGAGCATTAGAGACCTTTGAAATTTTTGCTTTCACATCTTTTGATATAAAAACTGGATCAAGTCTTAGTTCAACTCCATCCTTACCTAACAATAAGGTATCCTCGTTTACTATTCCCTCAATCAAAAGCTCTTCTTTCATTGTAGTACCTGAAGTATTACCACCGCATCCTGCAAGGGGTAAGATTAATGAAGTTACAAGTATCATAGCAATAATTCTATTCCTCATTTTTAAAACCTCCTTAGGCTTAATGAGTATAACATTTTTATTTTAAATATACCCCGTTTATTAGTTTCAAGCACTAAATATTAAAGTAACGGAAGAAGTTGAATAGCAACTTCTTTACAGAGTCGCAACGATTTAATCATTTTAGAAGTTGAGAACATCTACAACTTGTTATATTAATAAATTATTTGTATTTTTGCTATTCAAGTTGCTATAATATTTTTAATACTAACAGTCAATAATACGGAATTTAAAATCGCTTCACCTATAAATATACTCATATATTTGAACAATGTCCGAAATGATATGGGATCTCATGGTAGGTGATAAAAATAAAAATTAGGGGATGGTTAAATGAGTTCAGTTCAATTTTGTAAAAATTGCGGGGCAAAAATCGAAGATGAAGATTCAAGATTTTGTTCTGAATGCGGCAGTTTTATTGAACAAGAAGATACTCCAATTCTAGAGAATCCTCCTGCCAAATCCGGAAAAACTATTATACCAAAAAGGGCCATTCTTATCACTGCATCTGTAGTTATTCTATTTGCAGCAGTGTTTGTAGTTAAATCTATATTCTTTAAAGGCAATACATTGGGTTCACCTGTTATGTTGGTAGGTGATAATGTTTTTTATATCAATGAAAGTGATAATAATAAGCTCTATAAAATGCATCCCAATGGTAGCGAAAAGACTAAGATTGATGATGAATACACAATCTGCATTGCCTTTGATGATGGATGGATTTACGCTGGGAGCTTCAGCTTGTTTAAATACAGGGAGGATGGAAGCCAAAAGGTCAAACTTGACGATGCCTGGGTAGATTCAATTGCAGCAGGAGACGGATATGTATATTACACTGATGATAACAGTGAAGGGAGAAATATTTTTAAAATAAGCTATGATGGCAAAGATAAATCTAATCTAAACAGCGATTTTTCTACTGACATAGTTCTAGAAGGGGAATACTTATATTACAGAAATGTTGATGACAATCATACCATATACAGAATAAAGACTGATGGGAGCTCCAGAGAAAAGCTTAGTCACGACTACACTACCATGCCATTTATAATAAGCGGGGGATGGATTTATTATCTCAATGAGAGCGATGGTGCAAAACTTTATAAAATGAAAACCGATGGAACCGAAAGAATCAAACTTAACGAAGATTACTCTAGCCATATATCTCTTTCAGATGGTTGGATATACTATTCAAATGCATCGGATGACTGGAAAATATATAAAATAAAAACAGATGGAAGCGGAAGAGTCAATATAAATAATAAAAAGTCCTTCTACATTAACTCCAATGATAATTTCATATACTTTTCAGATGAAAATAAAGGTAGTAAGCTGTCAATAATTAAGACCGGCAATTAGAAACCTACTATTTGAATCAAATCTAACTAATCAATAAATTTTTAGAAGGTAGTGTAAAATAATCTGTGCTTTTGTGAAAATATACGCTCTTTTCTGGC
>CAZAJU010000147.1:0-3922 GCA_964485455.1 uncultured Tissierella sp. | reverse complement strand
TAAAAGGAGGAAAAAATCATGAAGATGCAGCTATACTCTAAAACTAAAACAGGAAAATGGGCAGGGATTCTAACGCTACTTTTTATAGTATTAATGGCAATAAAATTATCAGCTTTAGCAATGTATATCCGACTACCGTTACCTAGTCCCTTCCTTGCGATTATTGGGGTTATTGGTTTCGTACTGGGAATGATATCAATTGTGAAAAATAAAGACAGAGCCATTTTTACATTTCTTTCAATCCCTATTGGACTTCTAATTGTTATATGGACAGCAGCTGAGATAATATTTCCTCATTAGTAAATTGTCTTGATGTCTGTGATTTTATAAGGTAAAACTCATTTTATCTAGAATCTATAGGATAGGAGGATGTAATCATGATAAATTTCATTGGTCCTTTAATTATGTTAACTGGAATTGCATCGATAATTGGAATCGCAACTGGCTTAATAAAGAAAAATAGAAATATCCTTACTACCTCATTAATAGTATTTGCGATGATTGCCTTAATATTTATTATGGAAGCATTTTTCATTGAATAATTCAATCTAAATATTTAAATATTAAAGCAAGGATGTGAAAAAATGCCATTAGAGATTATACGTAATGACATCACCCAAGTACATGCAGATGCTATAGTTAATGCTGCTAGCCCTGATTTGCTTGGTGGAGCTGGTGTTGATGGAAGGATACATGAAGTTGCAGGGGAAGAACTCCTTGAGGAATGCAAGAGACTAGGAGGATGCAAGGTTGGGCAAGCTAAGATAACCAAAGGCTATAGGCTTCCTGCAAAATATGTAATTCACACAGTAGGCCCAGCCTGGCAGGGTGGCAATCATAATGAAGAAAATCTATTAAAAGAGTGCTATAAAAACTCCTTGTTATTGGCAAAGGAGTACTCTCTAGAGAGTATTGCCTTTCCACTTATAGCATCAGGAACTTTTAGATACCCGAAGGACAAGGCTCTAAAAGCTGCAATAGAAACCATCGGGGAATTTCTTTTAGAGAATGAGATGATAGTCTATCTAGTTGTATATGATAAAAAAGCATTTAAACTATCTAAGAATCTATTCGCATCCATCAAACAATATATAGATGATAACTACGTAGAAGAAAAAAGATTTAGAAGAGATGAAGCTTATTATCAACTAAAAGAAGTCAAGTTAGAAGAGTCTAAAGAATTACTCAATGAAGTATTACAGCCAAGTCCAAAGTATAAGCGTAATCTTAAGGATGTAGTCAATAATATAGATGAGACTTTTTCTCAAATGTTGCTTAGATTAATAGATGAAAAGGGTATGACAGATGCAGAAACCTATAAGAAGGCTAATATCGATAGAAAGCTATTTTCAAAGATTCGTAACAATATAGATTATAGTCCAAGCAAATCAACAGTACTGGCTTTTGCCATAGCTTTAAGCTTAAGCCTTGATGAGACCAAAGACCTTCTATTAAAGGCTGGGTTTGCTCTTTCAAATAGCAATAAATTCGATATTATAATCCAGTATTTTATCGAAAATGAAAACTATAATATATTTGAAATAAATGAAGCCTTATTTGCATTTGATCAGAACTTATTAGGTCTTTAATTATATGTCGCCCTAGAGGCGACCTTTTCTTTTCCATAGAATGGTATTCTTAAATTAACAAAATATAGGAGGGAATACCATGAAAAAAGATTTAGCTGAATTAGTATTTATCCTTGATAGAAGTGGTTCTATGAGTGGACTTGAAAGTGACACAATAGGAGGCTTCAACTCACTGCTAAAAAAACAAAAGGAAGAGTCAGGAGAGGCTATAATAACAACGGTTTTATTTGATGATAGGTATGAAATCTTACATGATCGTATAAACATTAAGGGGGTAGAGCCTATAACAGAAAGAGAGTATTATGTAAGAGGTAGTACAGCTCTTTTAGATGCTGTTGGAAAAACTATCAACAAAATTATCAATGTTCAAAGAAATACTCTAGAGGAAGAAAGAGCTGAGCGTATAATGTTTGTTATAATTACTGATGGAATGGAAAATGCAAGCAGGGAGTACAATTATGAGAGCGTTAGAAGGCTAATTGAACACGAGAAAAGCAAATATGGTTGGGAATTTATATTCCTTGGTGCTAATATAGATGCCATAGATACTGCAGAGAAATTCGGAATAAATGAAGATAGGGCAGCTAATTTCCATTCAGATAGTCAAGGCACCATATTGAACTATCAAATAATTAGTGAAACAGTAAGCAATGTACGTGCTAAAAAGTCTATTAGCAAAGACTGGAAGGATAGGATAGAAGAAGATTATAAGAAACGAGGAAAGAAGAGCAGATAGAAGTTAATCGAGTAGTATAGATATGCAAGTAGAGAAGTGTATTAAGGCAAGTTTTAATTATTAGAGATTATTTGATAACTCTTAAGACTTATCGATTATATATTAGTAATTGATATGTTTTGGGGGTTATTTATTTGTTTTAAAGTTATCTGTAAATCTATAAAATTGAATTTTAATATAAATAAAATTTCACTTTATTTAATTTTCTAAAACAAGAATATTGACAAGTATTTTTTATCATCGTATAATGATGCAATAAAGATTACAGTATAGTTTATAAAACGACAATGTAGTTTATATGAGGAGGACTTAATGAAAAATAAACCAATATGTTATGTTCCTGGAAGAGAAATTCCGGAAGTTTTTAGTGGTGTGCCAAGCTTTATGGGCTTACCTACAATCAGAACTCAAGAAGACTTAGAAAAGAGCGATATAGTTATAATGGGTGTGCCTTGGGAAGGAGTCAATACTAATGGCTTTTTCACAAGTACAGAAATGAGTACTAAATTTATAAGAAAAGCATCAACAAGATACGGTGGATATTTACCAGATTTCGATATCGATATATTTGATCATTTTACTGGTGGAGATATGGGTGATGTTCCAGTAAAAAATGGGGATTATGATTTTACCTTCAATAGCATAAGAAGCGAATACAAGAAAATCCTTGATGCAAATAAGTTCCCAATAGTATTTGGGGGAGACCATTCTATTTCCTATCCCTTAATTAGTGAATTTGCAAAGAAGTATAAGGGGAAAATAGGTATAATCCACTTTGATGCTCATATGGATAACATGGAAGCATATGGTGAAGATAAATATGCAAGATGTTCTCCATTCTATAGATTATATGAAGATGAAAATGTAAATCCAAAGAATATGGTTCACTTTGGCATTAGGGGTCCAAGAAATAATCCGGAAGGATTAAAGAATGCAAGGAAATTTGGTGCTACAGTTATCACAGGCATGGAAGTTAAAATAAAAGGAATAGCTGAATCAATAAAGAAGGCAATTGAAATCGCAAGTGAAGGTACAGAAGCAATATATGTAACGGTTTGTTCAGATGCTTTAGACGTGGCAAATAATCCGGGAGGACCGGCAGATCCATGTGGTTTAACTACTTTTGAATTATCACTTGCATTATATGAATGTGGTAAGTCTAAATGTGAAGGATTTGATTTTGTTGAAATTTATCCACCACAAGACCCAAATAACGTATCAGGTCATGTTGCTACTTGGATGGCAATTTACCTATTAGCAGGGGTAACTCAAAGAAAATTTAATTTATAGGATGCTTGAATGGAAAAAAGGATTAAACCAAACTATACTTGGAAAGATAAATTAAATGCCATAGTACCTGGTGCTATGATAAGAGTATCCTTTATAGGTCCAGGTACAGCCTTTGAAAAAAGCAAATTTTTTCCAATTATGTACTAATTTGAGGAGGGAATAAAAATGATTATTAAAAAGATGGCTGTGTTACTTGCGGCAGCAATTGTTTCTACAAGTCTTATAGGATGTTCATCTTCAACAGCTTCCAACGAAATAAAAATTGGTCTTGCTGCACCGCTTACAGGGGGTAGCGCTCAGGATGGAC
>CAZAJU010000146.1:0-3962 GCA_964485455.1 uncultured Tissierella sp. | reverse complement strand
TTCCTTATTATGTATGAAAATGGATATACAAACATTAGTATGTATGATGGTGGATGGTATCAATGGCAAATGAATGATGACCTTCCAGTACAAATTGGAGACCCTGCAAAAGGTGATGTTCAAATCACAACTGTAGGTGAACTTTCTAATGATAAGGCAGCAAAATAAGATAAAACTTGGTCTTGCGCTTCTCTTTGGAATATTGGAGATAGCAGCATTAATTGGAGCTTACGTAACCAATTACTATACAAGAACTCGTATGGGTATGTTAAGGCATGTGGTTTATTTAAATGGTAAATGGGAGAGGGGGCTCCCATTAGTCTTTTTAAAATGGATTGCAGTATTTTTAATATGTAGTCTCTTAATCTTAAGCATTATTAAATTGTTTAAAAGAGATGTTAGATTTACAGATAGGATATTTTTAAGCTTGTCTACTACATTAGGTCTATGGACCCTTTATTATATTCTATTTAGAAGCACGGTAACTAACAAAGCATATTATATCATTAGCCTTTGCCTTGTTTTAGGTACTATATTTCAGAATGTTTTATGGAAGATTAACTCTTTAAAAAAATAAGATATACTTCAGGGTATATCTTATTTTTTTATCAATTTAAATAATTTCATTATATATATGATAAAATTGGATTAATATTTTTAATGGAGGTATTCCGATGCTAAATGCTTATTATTATCATACTTCAATTGGGAAAATAGGTATTGTGGAAAATGGGAAAGCTGTTGTATATCTTTCCTTTGGTGATATTGAGCTTAAGGATATTGTCATTAAGGAAACCCAATTCCTTAAGAATGCTTATAAGGAGCTGGAAGAGTATTTAAGAGGTGAAAGAAAAGAGTTTGACTTGCCCTTAGATCCACACGGCACGGGATTTCAGCTAAAGGTATGGAATGCCCTATTGGAGATTCCATACGGGGAGACTAGATCATATAAACAAATTGCTGAGAGAATTGGAAATAGTAAGGCTTCTAGGGCAGTAGGACTTGCAAATAACAGAAATCCCATATCTATATTTATACCTTGTCACAGGGTTATAGGTGCCAATGGAAAGTTGGTAGGGTATGGTGGGGGTCTAGATATAAAAGAAAAACTACTTACTATAGAAGCTAAAGGAAGACATATCGAGTAAGGATATATCTTCATTTATACTAAATAAAATTGTAATACTTCTTAGAGACTACAGCTTCCCATTCCTTTGGACCTTCCTTTAGATTTTCCCATTCAACGACATTCATTCGTTGACTATCTAGATGATTATAAAGGGAGTTAAGATCGCTATCACTCTTTACAATAAATTTATCACCCATATTCAATGAGTCAAATGCTTGGATTATAGCTTCGTTTTGACTGTTTTTATCAAGCTGAGTTGAGTTTAGATTAAGAATATTCATATTATCTATCCTTTCATTTAATTTAATTTCAGTTTGATATTAGTATGTGTATATTTTAAGATATAACTATTGTCATAATTAACCAAAATTCCATTCAACAAAATTTTAAATAAGGAGAAAAAATGAAATATAACAAAATTGTAGAGGGAATCTTTATTAAGAGACCAAATAGATTTATAGCCCAAGTATTAATAGATGGCGTAGAAGAAACAGTTCACGTAAAAAATACTGGACGGTGCAGAGAATTGTTAATTTCTGGAGCTAGGGTTATACTAGAAGATTGTTCTTATAATCCTAATAGAAAAACAAAATATTCCTTAATAGCTGTATTTAAGGATAATATGTTGGTAAATATGGACTCTCAAGTGCCGAATTCCGTTGTTTTTGAAGCTTTGAAAGAAAATAAGGTAGATGGATTTAATGATCTAACCTATATAAAAAGAGAAGTTACTTTTGGAAAATCAAGATTTGATATCTACTATGAAAACAAGGAAGAAAAGGGTTTTATTGAGGTAAAAGGAGTGACTTTAGAGGAAAATGGAGTTGCTATGTTTCCGGATGCCCCTACTGAAAGAGGAGCAAAACATGTATTGGAAATGATAGAGGCTGTAAAAGAAGGGTATAGAGGTGCTATATTTTTTCTTATTCAAATGAAAGGGCCATATATTTTTAATCCTAATTGGAAAATGGACAAAGATTTTTCTGATGCAGTTAAAAAAGCAAGTGAATATGGAGTTCGAATATTGGCATATGATTCCCTTGTAAGCTATGATGAAATAAGGATAGGAAATCCTATTTCAATTGATTTCTCCAGATTTGATCTGAAATAGTAAAAAGACCATAATCCTAATAAATGGATTTATGGTCTTTGGGTTATTATATTTTTTAATATCATTTGAACTTAACTAGTTTTTCTTAGCATTTTGAGCTTTTCTTAACTTCTCTGGGGTCACATCCTGACCCATTGGATCAACTACTTTAAGATTTAGTAACTGACTCTTAAATCCAGATCTAAAGTCTTCAATATAAAGCTTTCTAAGTTTCGCTTGTTCTGCTTTTTCAGCTTCACTAAGGGCTTCAGTTTTTGATTTTCTTGCCAATTCATTTATTCTATTTAAAATCGCTGACATAATTTCACCTCTAGATAATTATACATTAAAGTTAAGATTTTTCAAATGGTTTTAAGATGTTAAAAAGGTATTTATCACAGACCAAAAACAGAACTTTATTTTCTACTATGAAGACCTTATTTGAAAACTTAAACCACAAGTAATTGATAACTTATTGTAAGTAAAACTGTTTACAATTGGGGATTCTACGTATATAATGAGGTAAATATGCACGATTGATAAAAAAGGATGTGTTTCAATGGATAAAAAAATAGTATTCAGTGGCGTTCAGCCGTCTGGTGAACTAACCATAGGAAATTATATAGGAGCAATAAAGAACTTTGCAGGGCTTCAAGATGAATTCAATTGCTATTACTGCATTGTAGACTTACATGCTATAACTGTACCACAGGTACCAAAGGATTTAAGAAAGAGATCCTTAGATGTACTATCACTTTATATGGCATGTGGTATAGATCCTGAAAGGTCCACTCTATTTATACAGTCACATGTACCTGCACATACAGAATTGTCTTGGGTTTTAAATACCATAACTTATATGGGACAGCTAAATAGAATGACTCAGTTTAAGGAAAAATCTAGAAAATCAGATGAAAACCTTAATGCTGGATTATTTACATATCCGGTCCTTATGGCTGCTGATATATTACTATATCAAGCGGACTTAGTACCTGTTGGTGAGGACCAAAAACAGCATCTAGAATTGGCAAGGGATTTAGCCGAAAGATTCAACTATCGTTACAGTGATACCTTCACTGTTCCTGAGCCTATGATTACGGAGTTTGGAGCTAGAATAATGAGCCTTCAAAATCCAGAATCAAAGATGTCAAAATCCGATGCTGATTCAAATGCATTTATCCTAATATTAGATGATAAAGATACAATAAGAAGAAAGATAAAAAGAGCTGTTACAGATTCCCTTGGGGTTGTAGCATACAGTGATGAACAGCCAGGGCTTAAGAATCTTATAAACATTTATTCAGTATTCTCAAATGATAATGTGGACACCATCCTAAATAGATATGATGGTCAAGGATATGGTAAGTTCAAGGAAGACTTGGCTGAGGTAGTAGTTGAAGGTTTAAGCCCAATACAACAGAAGTACAATGACCTTATAAACAATAAGGACTATTTGGAAAAGATATATAAGGAAGGGGCAGAAAGAGCAGAGTATGCTGCATTGAAGACCCTTAGAAAGGTATATAAGAAGGTTGGATTTATACCTAGATAAAAACATAATCATACACAATTATAATTAAATTACAGGTCTATAGATATAAAAAACCGTCTGGATAAAACCAGACGGTTTTTTATTCGAATAGGAAAGTCCTACTATTTTAGTGTTTGATTTTATGGACTTTCCGTTGATGAGTAACAAGAAAAGCTACACCTAATGATTCTTTAGAATCTTTTCTTATTACG
>CAZAJU010000145.1:0-3993 GCA_964485455.1 uncultured Tissierella sp. | reverse complement strand
GTATTATATTGTATTGCTAGCTTATACAGTGTATCTCCTGCCTTTATAGTGTAGGCAAAGGAGCCTGGTGGGCATGTTTTTGGAGGCATTGCTCCTGGTATACATATCACTTGACCTATTTGTAAATTATTTGGATCAATTCCTGGATTTAGAGCCATTATTGCACTTACTGTTGTATTATATTGTATTGCTAGCTTATACAGTGTATCTCCTGCCTTTATAGTGTAGGGGAAACTACCGGATGGACAACTTATGACCATTTCATTAACATCACTCATATTAACCACCTTTCCTTCATTAATCGTTGCAATACATATTATGCAAGATTAAAGTTTATGGTTAATACCCTGATGACTATTTCTTATCTTTAACTCCTTATCTATAGATGTTAGAACTCCTAATTTATTTAAACTCCATTTAGGTTCATATAATAATTCCTTTTTTCCATCTCCAGTTAATCTATGGATTACCATATCAGGTGGTAGTATCTCAAGAGAATCGACTATTATATCCACATATTCATCCTTAGAAAGCAACCTAAAGGGGTTTTTTCTAAAGTAATGGTAAAGGTCAGTATCTTCTTGAATATATAGAGAATGTAGCTTTATTCCCCAGCTTTGGGTATCTGCTACATGTTTTACGGACTGAAGTATCATCTCTTTATTCTCTCCTGGAAGCCCTATAATCAAATGGGTAACAGTTCTGATACCCCTAGCTTTAAGGTCATTTAAAGCTTTATCGTAAATATCTAAATCATATCCTCGCCTTATGAACTTTGCTGAATTATCGTGAATAGTCTGAAGCCCTAATTCAACCCAAAGAAATGTTCTTTTATTGAGTTCACTAAGT
Source organism: uncultured Tissierella sp. (assembly GCA_964485455.1). Lineage (GTDB taxonomy): Bacteria > Bacillota > Clostridia > Tissierellales > Tissierellaceae > Tissierella_B. The sequence continues at coordinate 3,144 of CAZAJU010000145.1, read as the reverse complement.
AGATTTAAAACATCATCATCTAGGCAATCAGGTCTAGTAGATATTGCTATTCCAACAACTTCTTCAATAGATAAAGCTTCATAATATAGGTTTTTAAGATTGTCCAATTTTCCGTAGGTGTTTGTAAAACTTTGAAAGTAAGCAATGTATTTATTGGAACAGTTTTTCCTTGAAACAAGCTTTTTCTGCTCTTCTACTTGAATCTTTAAGGAATTTATTCTTGAACCAGCGAATTCACCTGAACCCTCTTCACCACAAAATATACATCCCCTTATTCCAAGGGTTCCATCTCTATTTGGACATGAAAATCCTCCATCTAGTGAAAGCTTCATAATCTTCTCATTAAATATCTTCTTAAACTCAAAGCTTAAAGTATGATATCTCTTACCATTCCAGTCTTTAATAGATGAATTCATTTTTCTCCTCTGTTCCTACTATTTTCATATCCTCTACCATTAAACCTAGCTGCAAAATTCTCATAAGATTTTCAGCTGCATTTTGTAAAAGGTAAGTAGTTCTTTCTATACAATCCCGTTCATTCATTGGTCTATCTATCATTGAAAATATAGCCTTAAATCCCTTATCCAATAAAGTTTCATATCCTTCTCCAAGAGAAGCGCATAAGGCTATGACCGGGATATTAAACTTACTTGCAAGCCTTGCAACTCCGAAAGCTGCCTTCCCAAATTGAGTTTGATAGTCCATTCTTCCCTCCCCTGTAATGACTAAATCAGCGTCTTTAATTTTTTCTTCGAGATTTGTGTTCTTGATTATTATATCTATTCCCTTTTCTATTCTCCCATTTAATAATGCCAAAAGACCTCCTCCCAATCCACCTGCAGCTCCTGCTCCTTTGACATTTTCAATATCTATTCCAATCTTTTGTCTTATAACATACGCAAAATTTCTCAATCCCCTATCAAGAGCCTGAACCATAAGGGCATTTGCACCTTTCTGAGGTCCATAGACAAAGGCCGCACCATTGGTTCCAGTTAATATATTTTCTACATCTGTTGCTATAGTAAAGGTAGACTCCTTAATTCTTTCGTCCATTTTGCTCGTGTCAATATCTCTAATTGAATTAAGTCCTCCCCCATTTAATTCTACTTCAATACCATCATCATCCAAGAACCTAATTCCCAATGCCCTTAAAAGTCCAATTCCTCCATCGGTTGTAGCACTTCCTCCAAGTCCAATTATGAAATCTCTGCAACCTAAATCTAGGGCATGAAGTATTAACTCCCCAACACCAAATGTTGTAGTAATCATTGGGTTTCGCTCATGCTCATCTAAAAGGATTAGTCCTGAGGTTCGGCTCATTTCAATCACTGCAGTTTTGTCATTTATAATCCCATACTGGCACCTTATACGCCTGAATAGAGGGTCTTTTGCAAATGTGTTGATAATAATACCTTGGTTGGCATCTACTAAAGTCTCCAAAGTACCTTCTCCACCATCAGCCATAGGTAGCTTTAGTATTTCTATATCTTTATTGACCCTTCTAAAGCCGGCTTCTACATTATCACAAACTTCTCTTGCTGTCATGCTTCCTTTAAAGGAATCCGGTGCTATGACAATCTTCATCTAGTTCACTCCCTTCACGCAATAATATATTACCCTTATATAGATGATTATCTACATTGATAAATTGAAAAATTTTCTAAAATTAAAAAGCTATGAAATCCTTTATAAAAATAAAGTTCTTCGTAGCTTTCTTAAGTTATGCTTTAATTAAGATTTCAAATTCTATATAACCCTTGTCACACCAATTAAAAAAAGAGATAAAAATTCCACCTCGTTATAGCTTACTAACAAAGCTCTTTCCAAATTCATTACATGCTTTAATTGCTTCATCATCTGGATTCCAAAGTACCTTTATACCTTCCTGAACAAGGTCCAACTTTGCAGCTACTAGCTTTTCCTCAAGGACCTTAACAGATTCCCCAGACCAGCCATATGAACCAAACGCAGCAACTTTCTTGTTCTTAAATCCAATACCTTGTATCATGTCCAATATTCCTGCAACTCCGTGCATTACACTTTTATTTACCGTTGAACATCCAAACATAAATGCCTTGGATTTAAATAGCTCTGTGATAACATCGTTCTTGTCTGCATGAGCAGCATTAAATAATTTAATAACCACTTTATCATCAGCTTCCTTAATTCCAGCAGCAATTGCTTCAGCCATTCTTCTGGTAGCATTCCACATAGTATCATAGACTATTGTTATTTGATTTTCTTGATATGCTTTTGCCCACTCCATATACTTTGATATGATTTGACTAGGATTGTCTCTCCAAAGAATTCCATGAGAAGTAGCTATCATATTAACCGGAAGATTAAAGGATAATATCTCTTCAATTTTCTTTTGGACTAAGGTACTAAAAGGAGTAAGAATATTAGCATAATATTTGGTAGCCTCTTGATAAAGTTCAGCTTGGTCTACTAAATCATTAAACATCAATTCAGATGCATAGTGCTGACCAAAAGCATCGTTACTGAATAATATATTTTCACCACTCATATATGTCATCATGCTATCTGGCCAATGAAGCATTCTAGCTTCAATAAATGTAAGAGTTGACTCTCCAATATTTAGTGTATCCCCAGTTTTAACTTCTACGAAATTCCAATCTTCATGATAGTGTCCTTTAATTGACTTAACTCCATTTGAAGTACAGTAGATTGGAGTATTTGGTATCTCCTTCATTAATAATGGAAGGGCCCCACTATGATCAATTTCACCATGCTGAGCAATTATATAGTCTATCTCATTTAAATCTATTTCCTTCTTAAGATTTTTAACAAATTCCTCATCAAATGGCTTCCAAACAGTATCTATTAAGACGGTTTTCTCATCTATAATCAAATAGGAATTATAGGATGAACCTCTGTTTGTAGAATATTCATCTCCATGGAATCGTCTTAGTTCCCAGTCAATTTTACCAACCCAGGTCACTTTATCTGTTAGTTTAAAACTCATAACCAATCCTCCTAAAGATTTATTTCACGTTATACATATAAAAATTATACCCTTATTAACAATTATATCACAATTAGTTTTATTGTTAACCAATAGGGTAAAATATATTAAAATACTGAAGAGGTGATTTAATGGAATCCATAAAAATAATGGTTGCT
>CAZAJU010000144.1:0-4007 GCA_964485455.1 uncultured Tissierella sp. | reverse complement strand
TAGACAGCTCAGTCGCAAGCTCCTTTGCTAGGGTACCAGGTACCTTCGCAGACTAAAGCGTAGATTGAGCAAGAAAAGCAAATAAATCAAGACACTTCATAGGAAACTATGGGGTGTCTTTTTATTGTCTATTGAAAATACTTGTATAAACTGGTATATTCTAACTAAGAGAAGAATCTAAAAAACTGTGAGGTGAACTAATATGGCTAGAAAAGAGAGGTTTTGGTATCCTGGTGCAGTTTATCATATTATGATTCGGGGAATTAGGAGATCAGATATTTTTAAGGACCAAGGTGACTACGGGGTATACCTGGAGATTCTGGAAATGGTAATGAAAAAATATCCATTCTATCTATATTCATACTGTCTCATGACAAATCATGTCCATCTTCAAATAGAAACTATAGATGATGAAATATGGAATATAATGAGAGATGTTAATAGAAATTATACTAAATACTTTAATAAAAAATATAATTTTACAGGTAGTTTATATGATGGTAGATATAAATCAGAAATCATAGACAATGATAAATATAATTTACAAGTCAGTAGATACATTCACCTAAATCCGGTTAAAGCTAATATGGTCGCCGAGCCCTTGGAGTATAAATGGAGTAGCTATGGTGATTATTTAGATGAGGATAGTGACAAAATAATTAATGATGAAAAGATACTTTCTTACTTTAAAGATAAAAGTAGAGCCTTATATGTGAAATATGTTGAATCTATAGATATAAACCTAACAATTGATAAACAAATCAAAGAGAAAATGGAGGATGATTAAATGGCGTCTATAATTAATAGTTTTGCTATTTTAGGAATAGAGGGATATTTAGTAGAAATTGAAACTGATACCATCTATGGACAACCCTCCATATCCATAATAGGCTTAGGGGATAGGGCAATCAAAGAAGCAAGTGAAAGAATCCAAGCAGCAATTATACATACAAAATATGAATTTCCAAAGATGAAAATAGTTGTAAACTTAGCACCTGGAGACATTAAAAAGAGGGGGTCCCATTTTGATTTAGGTATGGCCATTGGACTTTTATTACAATCTAATCAAATTATATCTAATCTAGACCTAAAAGATTATGGTTTTATAGGGGAGTTATCCCTAAATGGGGTAATAAGACCCTGCAGTGGTGTTTTGCCCATGGTCATTGCAGCAAGAAAATCTGGTATAAAAAATATTATTATTCCCAAGGAAAATGCCAGGGAAGCAAGTCTTGTAAGTGGAATAAATATATATGCTTTTGAGACATTAAAATCTGTGATTAATTTCTTAGAGGATACAATATTTGAAGATAATACAAATGAGAAAATAAACCATAGTCCTAATATAAATTATCCTCTTGATTTTAGTGATGTTAAGGGACAAGATATATTAATACAATATATTGTAGTAGCAGCAGCAGGAGGCCATAATATGCTTATGGTGGGCACACCTGGCTGTGGCAAGTCTATGATTGCCAAAAGAATTCCTACTATTTTACCTAGAATGGATGAAGGAGAAGCTTTAGAGGTTACCAAAATATATAGTGTTGCAGGATTGCTTAAAGATAAGGGGAATTTAATAAGCGAAAGACCCTTTAGGAGCCCCCACCATAGTGCATCTTTAAACTCCTTGGTAGGTGGTGGAAACAATGCTATGCCAGGGGAAATTTCCTTAGCCCATAATGGTGTTTTATTTTTGGATTAAGTGGCTGAGTTTAGTAAGAAAACATTAGATGCCTTAAGACAACCTATGGAAGATAAAAAGGTTACTATAGCTAGGGTAAATTCTACTAATATTTATCCAGCTAATTTTATGTTTATAGCGGCGATGAACCCCTGCCCCTGTGGTCACCATGGAACAAAGAAATGTAAGTGTACGGATTATGAAGTTTTAAGATATAGGCAGAAGGTATCAGGTCCTATATTAGATAGGATTGACATCCAAAAATATATACATCCAGTAGATTTTCTTAATCTAACTGAAGAGAAAAAAGGGGCTTCCTCAGAAGAATTAAGAAATAGGGTGGAAAGTGCAAGGGAAATTCAAAGAATTAGATATAAAGATATAGCAAATGTTAATTGTAATGCACAAATGACTCCGGATCTAAAACTATTAGGTACCAGGTACCTTCGTGTTTATAGTATATAAAAGAAATCTAGAGGTATTATTCCTTAGGTTTCTTTTTTATTATATCCCAAAGGTACCACCCGACTTATTAAAGCGTGAAAGTAAATAAAGGCTCTTTGGAATACAGATTAAAAACATGTTCGAGGGCATAAAGCTTCCCCTCTCACAAAGGTACCGAAACATGTTCGAGATTGGACATAACACCAAAGCATCTAAGCAATATTCTTAATGGTAATGCTCCAATCACCTATGATACAGCCTTAAAACTTGAGGTAGTTATAGGGCCAAGTGCACAATTCTGGATGAATTTAGAAACTAATTACCAACTTGATAAGGCAAGGCTAGAAGAGCAAGATAAAATGGAAGAGGATTTAAGTCTTCTGAAGGAGATACCCTATAAGGAAATGAGTGAAATTGGATGGGTGGCAGAAACTACAGATAGGGTAGGACATATAAATAACATTAAGCCTTAGAGCAATTAGCTTTAGGGTTTTTGCCATATCTTTAAAAAAACAGTGACATAGAACATTAAGAATGATACAATAATAGTATAATATAAACGATAAATAAGATTTTTTAAAATAAACGGGGGATAAAAATGGATTTCATGGAACTTTCAGATTATATAATTGTCTATTGTAATTTTAATAATCTAAGTATTTCAAATAAGAAACTTCAAAAATTAACATATTACTGTCAAGCATGGAGTTTGGCTTTAAACGAAGAAGAATTAATAAAGAATGATTTTGAAGCTTGGAGGCATGGAGCAGTTTTAAGACCTTTGTATTTTAAATACGAGAAATTTGGGTATAATAATATATACCTAGAACCTAGTTTAGTAGATGAAACTCTTAATAGGATGATTAGTAATATCCCAAGCAATAATTTAAATATAATTAATCGAGTATTGAATTTATATGGATGTAAAACAGCTGATGAGTTGGAAGAAATGAACCATTTTGAAGCTCCCTGGATAGAAGCAAGAGGGTGTTTAAATGATGACGAAATTTGTAAAGAAGTAATTGATAAAGATATAATGAAAAGGTATTATAAGTCCAAAGCCTTAGAGAGGGGGATGAAAGAAGTGAAAGATAATAGATTCAAATTTTCATCTACTAAATTAAAAGAGGCACAAGAAAACTTAAGGAAAAAGGAAGTTTTTAAAGTGAATGAGGAGAACTACAAGGAGTATGAAGAGTTTATCCTAAATTCATATGAGGACACAATAGATATAACTGAGAGGGCAGAATATGTCAGAACTATATAATGGGGTAGAGGACTTAAAAGATACCAGAGAATTTATTTTTGGGGAAATTTGGTTGCTAAGAGACGAGCTAATAAGATTATTACCAAGTGATAGAGTAGCAAATAAAAGAAACATATACCCTTCCAGGGCTGTCTTGGTTGTCCAAAATTGTCTAGAGAATAATGATGAGGAATCTTTGATAATAAGAATTGCACCATTATCAACAACTATAAGATTTGAACAAAAATTTGATGTTCGATTACATCCAGATGAAGATGGTGTAAAGGATGAGTGTATGGCTCAGATACAACTTACTCAACCAATTCTTAAAAAGGATATGTTTAAAAAGGTAGGGGAAATATCTGCCGATAAGAAACAAGAGGTGGGAGCAGTTATATTAGAACTTCTTGGTGTAGACTTTAATGAAGAATAAGTATATAATACCATTAAGGAACAAAAACTCACAGGAGTTTTTATCGGGAGGGTGCCAGTACACTATCTCGATTTTTTTATGTAAAAATCAATCTAGCCTTAGAGCATTTAGCTTTAGGGCTTTTTCTATGCCTATAAAACATGGGTTGTCGCCTTCAAAAAGTAATTTGATATGAAAAACCCCCTAAACAAGTAGTAAAT
>CAZAJU010000143.1:0-4185 GCA_964485455.1 uncultured Tissierella sp. | reverse complement strand
ATTAAAAAGAGACCCGAAGGTCTCTTTAGTTTTGTTGGATTTGATACAAGTATACATGCTTCACATAATATAAAGAATGCGTCTTATGATTTACAATTCTCTGTCACTAAAGGTTACTGTAATAACCTGTACAAAATCCATTCCTTCGAACTTAGCAGGAGTAAAATAGTCTTGAAGAGAGTAGGTTCTCATACTTGTACCGCTATCATAAACCATAAGAGCAATAGGTATTTCTTTATTGATTTCAATCTCCTGAAATTCCCTTAAAAAACCTTTAATAGATGCCATTGGTTCAGTATCAAGTAAAATTTCATCTGTTTTGTATGAGGCTCTTCCACCAGAATTTATAATGAAATCAATAGCATAATTTTCTTTTAATTGCATTGTGAAAGTTCCAGTTAATTGTTCGATAGGCTCCCTATCTGTGCCTATCGAAACGGCTCCACCACCAATACTACTCCAATTTTTGTCGCCTTCAAGCTTATAAACATTTACGTTTAAAGTTATTGCCTCTTTTGGTGCATGGAAGGAAATTATTTGAGAATTGTCTTCCATTCCAAATGATTGTAATATATATTTTTCGCTTTCTGAAAGTTCGTATGGTGCTATACCTTCTTCTGTTAAGAGTTTAGGTAAATCTTCCTTATTTGAACAGCCGACTAAAGTCATTATAATAATAAATATTAATATTAGCGAAAATATTCTTTTCCTTTTCATATGTACCTCCAGAAATAAACTAATTGTAATCTTTATTGCACATAATACTACTTATCTTATATTCCTTTCAATATTTATCAAACTAACTTATTTTCTTTATTAAGTATGATGCGCAACTTTTTTAAAAATCCTCACCTTAAACTATTTGTTATTTTTGTTTAAATCCATTATTGAGCCTATTACTATTCCAATAAGCATTCCAAATCCAGGTCCAAATGCCCAAATGAGTGGAAATTCAAAAAACATTCCAACAATAGTTGAAAATGCAGCACCTCCAAGCAATCCGAAGGCAACTCCATAACCTACATGTGAGTTCCTATCATTATGTTCCTGTTCTTTATTAATATTATTTTTGTCATTCATATTTAACCATCTCCTCCTGACCTTAACTTTTACTGCACACTTATCTACCGATATGAAGCTTTATATAAATGATGTTTAAGTAGCAAATTTTTATTTTTAACCTTTTCTACTGAAGTAAGGTCCACATAACCCAGTTTCATGTGTGTTCACATAAGTCCAATTAAACTCTTTGTCAACAACATAGATGTCATATTCGTCCTCTAAATCATTTGCATTAAGAAAATCTTCATTCTCAAGAATTAAAACATAATCTGCATGTTGCCAGAAAACATAACAAGAATCCTTTGGCTCATTATTAAAGGCTTCTTTAGCTTCTTGTCCTTTTAGACTATCTTTTTTCTCATAACTAAATAAATGCCATAAATATCCACAAGAATCATTATTATTCCAGAGATAGATATCCTTTTTCTCTTCAAGACTTAAATAATTAGCAAAGTTATCTTCCCATTGTTTTCGTAGAAAAGTTCCCCATTTTGGAATTTCAGTTACCCTAATATTTTTATTTTTAAGCATATTAGATATTTCCATTTAACCACCCTACTTATACCTGGTTTTTACGCATAAATCTACTGCTACGCCCTATAATATAAATGATGTGTCGTAGGTGATGAGTCTAAGACTTTAGCTAAATATGTAAACTTCTTATTTTTACATTGTTTCGTTAGGATATACACCGTCTTTCCACAATATATCTCCCTCCTTTGATAATGCTTCTATCTTTAAGGGGTCAGGCTCTCCTGGATTAGGTTCCACAAGTATGTCAAAATAAGTATACCAGAGTGTTAATCCCTCTTCTGTCTGAATTATGTTACCTGCTTTCTCTATAGTTTTTTGCTTAACAACAACATCAGTAATTTCATTATTAGTAATTACTCCAGCTACGGTGAAAATCGGAGTCTTAACATCATTAATCATTGTCCAAGTACATCCGTCTTCAGGGTTTAACTCTGCATTCCCACTATTTATCCAATTTATCGAATCTCCTTCACTAACAAACGCATGTCTAAATCCTGTTTCATCCTTGTATAAAATAATTTTTCCTCTTTCTATTTCTTCTTCATAAAGTATTTCGGTTGATTCTGGATGTGGAAATTGCTCAGTTGCTATTTGCTCAGTGTTATTAGAACATCCAATTAACAAAAGTCCTAAAATTAAAATAATCTTAATTTTCTTCATCAATAAACCTCCTCGTATAAGAAACTTTTTAAATTTTACTGTTGCACATAATTCTACAACTACGACTTAATTTAAAAATTATACAGAGAAATCACTTCCCGAAAAATCTGTCAATCATTATCCTCTTCCAACTAACCCCATTGCATCGTCATAATCATTCTTATGAACATAAATATAGTAGGTCTTTGATGCGTTCATGTACTGACCGAAGGTTCCTGTCCTTCCTCTTTGAGAGCCTACTACATTTGAACTATTACGGTCCATTACCCGATAAGTATATTTAATATTATTCTTTATAAGTATATTTCTAATTTCATTAAACCGTTCCATAGACTTGCATACACAAATCTCTTTTCTATTAAAAATGGTAATCATTTAGATGCCCCCTTAAAACATGATTTGTTGAACATTTTATAAATGATGCGTCATAAGTGATGGCCAAGGACCTTCTCCTACGACACATTCACTAAGGTTAACATAATTATATATCAAAGTTTTATTACTTCTTTTGTCTTATTCCATATATTAGTCTATAAATTTCACATCCAAGCAATAATCCGCCAATTAAAATTATTTCAGTTAGATTAGTACCTACAAATTCGCTTATTAATACCCTGCTTAGGGGTGGAATAAAATAATATATGAAAAATATAAATGTCATCAACAAAGAAGGAATTCCTATAATTATTAGTTCAAGTATAATAGTTTTTTTAGAGCCTTTAGGTCTTCCACCAAGAAAAGCAATAAGTCCACCAAGCACTATCCAACCTAAAGCTTTTGTGAAAAAACCTGCAAATTGATATTCAAACATGAATGTTCTGCGAAGTTTTTCCTCAAACCACATTGATAGAAATAAAACACCTATCATAAAAATATAGAATACAATAGTTATTACACTTGCCTTTATATCCACCCTTGTATTTTTAATCCAAGTGTCAGAAAGCTTATTTAACATCTTACTGTCTTCAATATTTTCTTCAACATTAGCATTAGGAATATTAGCTTTCATCAAATTCAATTTTTCTTGACAATCTTTACAATTCTCTATATGACTTTCAATCAATTTATTTGTTTCATCACTACTTACACCGTCAATATATAGAGGAAGTAAATCTTCAATTATGTTACATGATATATTTTTCATTTCATTTCCTCCAATCCACTAATAATTTTCTGCTTCGCCCGATAAAATACTACCCTTACCCAGTTATCATATTTGTCAAATAGATTAGCTATCTCTCCAAAAGATAATTCAGCAAATACCCTCAGAGTAAAAACTTCTTTATAAGGCTCAGGAAGTGAATGAAGAAGTTCATGGATTTTTATGGAGTCCTCATAATCAATTAACTTATAAACAAAATCCTCAGTCATTTCTCCTTCAATACCATGAGAATAATCTAATCTCTTATTTTTATCTAATCTATCAAAATATAAATTCTTAGCAATTTGGCAAAGCCAAGTATTTACTTTTGAATTACCTTTAAAGGAGTCAAAATTTTCTAAGGCCTTTACGAAGGTTTCTTGAGTGATTTCTTCCGCTAAGGGTTGGTCTTTACACATTGAAAGCATAAAATGATATACATCCTTAAAATGATTATCATATATTTTCTTAAAATCCACCTCTTCACCCCCTTTATAATAAGACAGTTAAAATTCGAAAACGTTACAATTTTTACATTATTTCTAAGTATTTTTTTGAACTTAACTTTGTGAGAAGTTCTGACACATAAATATACTTATGCGACTTAACTTTTATTGTAAATAACTCAAGCGATGACACTTGTTTTGTTATCCTTTTTCCTAATTGTCTTTAATTATATCACATATTGACATAGTATATTCCTTTTTATGGAATCAACCTACTCTTAGGAAGTAATAATAATATTTTTTACAATTCTCCACCAGAGAGTATCAAAAATAGCTTATTTA
>CAZAJU010000142.1:0-4202 GCA_964485455.1 uncultured Tissierella sp. | reverse complement strand
GTGGACATGCTTTAGTTGCTAAAAAAGACCGTAAACACTTTATTGTGCATAAATGCGCCAATTAGAATTGTTCTTACTACAAGGCCAATTTAAAGTAACTTCCTAAGGACTTAGATCCTAGTGAGAAGGATAAATACAAGCTCCATTACATCTATCGTGAATTTACGCTAGATTTCTTTTCTATGGACTTAAATGAGCTACCTTCTTGGGCTACAAGCTTTAAATATAAAAAGAACAATGCTCATATTATGGGGCTTTGTTTAACTTATTATGTCGATCTCGGGCTCTCCCTTCGTAAAACTGCTGAAGCTATGCGTGAAATTCATAATATTAATATTTCACACACGATGGTTGCTAACTATGCCAGAACCGCCTCTGTTATTATTAAACCCTTTGTAGATACATTCGATTACAATTCTTCAAATAACTTAGCTGCTGACGAAACCTATATAAAGATTAAGGGGCTCAAAGGTTATGTTTGGCTAATTATGGACACTGTTTCTCGCTCTATTCTTGGGTATCAGGTCTCTAAAAGTCGTGATGTTGGTCCTTGTATACTTACCATGAGAATTGCTTTTGATAAATTTAAAGAATTCCCTGGTAAAGCTTTAAAATTTATTTCTGATGGTTACAGTGCTTATCCTTTGGATGCTCAACAATTTAAAATTGAAAAGGATTGGGACTTTGATGTTACTTGACTAATGATGATGCTGTAACTAAGGAATATCGACCTTTAAACAAAAGATTGAACGCCTTAACCGTACTTTTAAAGTTTCTTATCGTGTTACCTGTGGTTATGGTACTGATGATGGTGCTTATTATGGTGTAAATCTTTGGGTTGCTTACTACAACTTCCTACGTCCTCATGAACTTTATAGACGCAGTCGGCCTTTAAATGAAGTTGATATGCTTAAGAATGCTGGCAATATGCCTGGTAAATGGCAACTTCTTATCTTTTTAGGACAGCAGGTTATTCTTAATATGCAAGAAAATCCCGCATCTTGATTTCTATCTGTTCTTAGATTTTAGAGCCAGAGGTAACTCAGCCACCCTTTAGGGCTTGCCCTTGATGGCGACGACTACCCTTAAATTATATATTTGCAATTTTCTAGGTTCAATTGAGCCTATTCTTTTTTATTTTGTTTTTATCGGTATTGTATTGACTTTTTAAATGAAGTGTTATAATATAGGACACAATAATATAATGTGTTACATAATAGTATTATATCGTTATTTATCATTATACTGTAAAAATAAGAAAAAAGAAAGGGTGTCAAAAATGAAAAAAGAGAAAAAATTGTTATGTATGTTTTTATGTTTAGTTACATTTTTACAATTTCCACTTGTAACATTTGCTTCCAACTTGCCTTTGAGTAATATGACAGAAGCGGATATTTATTATGATTCAGAACTTGACCAATATGTTACAAATCTTACTTTGGTTGAGAATGGAATTCCTAGGGAAATTAGCTTTCATGAATTTAAAAATCTTAATTCTAAGTCCAAAGTAGTAGATTTAGAACCACTAAATTATGTAATTGAGCCCATGTATACAATGTATTATTCAAAGTTTATAGAATCCAGTCGTTCTGAAGTGACGGATAAAAATAATTCCCTAACAGTGACTGGGTGGTATGAAGCTGAACATGCTCCAGAGAAGATAACAGTAGGAGAGTCTAAAACTATACAAAATTCTTTTAGTGTTTCTCTAACTGGAGCACAAAAGGATAGCATTTTTGCAAAAGTAAGTGGATCATATACAAAAAGTGCGAGTACGTCTACTAACATATCGGGAACTCAAACAGTTCCTAAAGGTTTCCGAGGTAGAGTAAGATTTGCACCTACATTATTAGTTCTCAAAGGTAATGTTGAAAACTGGAAACATCTAGATGGAACATTAGAGCCTGTATTAATCAATACTATAAGAAGTGTAGTTGCTAAATATCCAAGAAAAACAGATTTTGGTTATGCAAGCGGACTTTATTATACAGAAGTGGAACCTTTAAAACCTTAATTCCTTATAAAATAATATATTTAGTTAAGATAAACATATTTAATCCAAGTATATTTTTGGGATGAGTTAAGGTAAAAACTGCTGACAAATTGGATATGTCAGCAGTTTTTTGATACCCACAGGTAGCTGTTATTGTAATGATGGAATAATTATTAATAGTTTATATTACCCTCAATTATTCGTGTTGCAAGTATCATTACTCCGCTGATGGCTACCCTATTACTTTTGTTATGACCGCTTAACCGGGAATTTATTGAAAGCTGAACTGCATAATGGGTATGTATATCTATAGAGCGCTGTTGTTGAATTTATGCAAATTATTGGATGAATTAGTGGATGAATATATGGGCGGCTATCCATATGTTAAGCTCTATATGCCTGTAGTAGCGTCCCTATCAGAAAAAATTATGGAACCTTGAATAATATTAGACTAGTGCCGAAGCTAGAATAACTTATTAATTCACCTTGAAAGCTTCAAAAATCTAAATGCATCAACAAGAGAGTTGTAAGCCTTTGGCAGTATCCTCGTTTATTTAGTAATTGAATTTTTACGTAGAGATTTAGGTAATAAAATTTATGTTTTTAAATAGGTGCGAATAATTCAAAATAAGTTCTGGGGCTCAATCCTAGAACTTATTTTTTTGACTTTAATGAAATAGGTATTAATTTAAGCAGAATTTTGATAATATATAACGAGGTGGATATGTCCCCCGCTTCTTAAACGATAAAATCGTTGCGATGATATGAAGTAATTGCTAAGCAATTACTGCTGACATTGAAATAGATACTTATGTAGAGGAGTAAAGTATGAATATAATCAAAAAAGCAAGCGGTGAAATTCTATATTGGATAACAGAAGGTATTTCCTTTATTCTGGATTTATTTATTAAAATAGTAGATTTAACTGTTTCCCTTGTTTCGGGCATAGCTAGGGGAATAATTGCCCTCTTAGGTACTGGAGGATGTTTGCTTTTAATGATGGCAGGACCTTTTGGAATAGCCCTATTATTAAATCCAGTGACATTATTAATAGCCCTCTTCTTTATAGTTTTTCCAATTCTAGGTAAGCAATTTGTTTCCTTTCTAAAATATATAAAGTATATGGTGACGGAATTTCTATATGATCGTGCAGATGCATTAAGAAAGGGAAAGAAATCAACCTATGGTACTTTTAATGAGTATGGCAGGAAGTATAAGAAAATGGAAGAGGAAAGAATAAGAAGAGAACAACAGCAAAGACAGTATGAGCAGCAAAAGCAGTGGGAGGAAAGGTTCAGACAATGGAGTGAATATCAGAACTCTCAAGGATCAAGTGGTGGATATGGGGGTTATTGGGGAAATGGGCAAAATGCAGGTTATGGTGGGCAAACCTATGTTAATCCTACAAGTGAGTTTAAGAGTAAATATGAGGAAAGCTGCAAGCTCCTTGGTCTAGGCTATGATGCTGATAAATATCAGGTTAAACTAGCCTATAGAAAGAAAGCTAAAGAATACCATCCTGATATAAACAAGGCGCCTGATGCTACTAGGAAGTTTCAACAAATCAATGATGCTTATGAATTCCTTAGTGATGAAAATATAGAAAGATATAAGGGAATGGGACAATAGGGACAGGACATTGTGTTACAGTTTTCACGATTTTAATACAATTCGATAAGAACTTATATCTGCAGATACTAAATCACCCAGATCGCTTCGTGTTGTAATGAAGTTTCTATACAAATTCTGCTGATACTAAAATAAAGGCTTCCTGACAAAGATATTTATCAGGAAGCCTTTGTTATTTTCTTTTTCTTGTTCTATTTAGCGGCTGGAGCTAGTGCTTCCTTGGCTAGTAAGAAGTTTACATATTTAATCAATACATAGAAGCATAATGCTACAGCAATTAATTCTTCAACCTTTACTAGGGTTCCAAGAATTGCTATTGGAGTACCTGCCTTAGTTAAGAAGCCATTTGTTAGCTTTAATCCAATTCCGCTTATTACAAATGGGAAAGTAAAACTTGAGAAGCTAGGATAGAACTTTGTGTTTATTAATTTAGGAGTATATAGAAGAACTCCTAGGAATATTACTTGGGATAATATCAATAAAAGCCATACTATTAACATGTTCTTTTCTGGAAAAGAGTTCATGTATCCAGCTAGTAAAAGACTGCCTGGAGCTGCGAATATTGCTATTGAAGCAAATG
>CAZAJU010000141.1:0-4327 GCA_964485455.1 uncultured Tissierella sp. | reverse complement strand
TGACCAGCTACGTCAATATTAAGTGCAGCTGGGTATCCATGATACGGACTTGGACAACATTGTTGTGGATATATTGCTCCTTGCTCAAGAATTGAACGAATTAACGGCTCTTGCATAGCACAGTTAGTTGAGAAGAAAGCAGTATCCTTTCCATATTGTGCAACTTGACGAGGAACATCTTCTAATATAAATTGTTGAGCCCCTGAAACCCCTGCGTCTCCTGTTGGGTCTGGAGCTGTTACATCAACAAATTTAATACCAAGTTTTTCACACTCTTCTATCATAAGCTGACGACGAGCTGCAATAGTTGCATATGATAAGTGACGTGGGAATGAATAATGGATAAAGGTTTTAGCACCCATTTCAGCAGCCTGTTGTGGAATGGACTTACCCATTGAAATTTCATCAACCAACATTACTACATCAGCCTTACTTGAAATAGTTGCAGGGTCTTCAGCTGCAACACCTGCTATAAATAGCATGTCAGGTCTTGTTTCACGAACCTTATCAATAGCTGCTGATGCGCCTGGTACAGCCTGTACAAAAACAATTGCTTTTACTTTAGGGTCTGATGCAAGTGCTACAACGTTTGCGATAGTAGTTTCTGTTTCTGATGAAAAATTATCAGGATATGTAGCTGTAACTATTTTGTCTCCATATTTAGCTACCATATTTTGAGCTGCCTGATACTCTTCCTCGCCTTGTGAAACAGTACCAGTTATGATCCCGATTTTATAATCCTTATCTTCTGATGGTAGTGGAGCTTCTGCTGCATTATCTGTTGCAGCTGGTGCTTCTGCAGGCTTATCTGCACCACGACAAGCAGCTAGATTAAACACCATAACTAATGCCAATACTAAGTACAAAATTCTTTTAGCCATTCATATTCCTCCCTTAATTTTATATAAAGATTGTATAAATATATACAACCTTTACTAATATATTCCTATTATACCTTCTATTGGATTAAAATTCAATCCTTTTCGCAAACGATTGCATCGTCTATAATCCGACATTTTTTACTATTTTATACTCTCCAACTCTCCATTTCTATAGAAGTCCACCCTATCTTCAAGGGGAGGATGGGAATAATACCAGATTTTATATATATTAGATGGCCTTGGGATACCAAGGCTGGTATCATAAAGCTTCTCCATAGCAGTGATTGCGGCTTCTCTATTTCCTCCTAAGCTTATTTCGTACCTATCAGCCTGTATCTCCATATCCCTTGAGATGTAATTTGATATAGGATAGGAAAAGAAGCTGAAGATATTTAAACATAAAATAAAAAGAGGTATGGAAGCGTAATTATATAGATTTCTAAATCCAAAGCTCCCTCTAGAGCTTACTAAAATCCAATTGGATAATTTATATACTAAAAACATTGTTATTGTTGTTCCAAGCATTGAAAAAACAATATTTTGCCATATATGTCCCTTAATATAGTGACCTATTTCGTGGGCTGTAATACTTAATACCTCATCCTCAGTTAGATTATTTACAGTAGTATCCCATAATACTATCCTCCTCGAATTAAATATTCCAGTCATATAGGCATTCATAGTCTTAGTGTCCCTGCTCTTATCCACCATATAGAGATCTGCATCACTAATACCAGCTCTTTGTAACAAAACCTCTATTCTCTGTCCTAATTCATTATCTTCTATAGAGGTATAGTTGTTAAAAATAGGATCAATTATCATAGGTGATATAAAAACTAAAAATATGAATATAGGAATAGATATAATGCTTATTTGTAACCACCAAGTCTTAGGGCTTTTGTGAATTAGATAATATGGAATAAATATAAACATGGATGTTACCAAATCACTCACCAAAAATCCCTTTATATTAAGCTCCAGCCATCTTAAAAAACTTTGATTTGAGAGTCCATATTTATGTCCAAGATAAAAGGAGGAATAATAATTAAGGGGTAAATTTATTAAAAAAACTATTCCAAAGAATATAACTCCATATAAGAGTCCAGACCAAAATAGATTTCTTCCCCCTGAACGAATGCTAATATTTTGAGATAAGCTGGATGTAAGAAAAAATAAAGGAAGACCAAATGATAGTAAAAGTCTGACTGCCCACACTTTAAGCCCATCTATTCTATAGGAATAAACCTCCTCCTTTAAATTGGGATAATCCTTCCTAAGATCTTCTATATTTCTATTCTCACTTATAAATACAAATGATATAAACCCAATCAAAAGTAAAAATAGTATGACTATAAAAACTACTAATTTCCTATCCATAATATCACCATCCTGTAAATATAACTATTCCTATTATAGCCAATTAATACACAATAATAACGAAAAGGTAGCCTTAAATAGAATTAGGGATGCATATGCATCCCTAATTTTTAACATCTATACCTCCAAACATTGCACTTCCACTAATTTTTAGTACGGGAGCATTAGAATCTGGATTTGCTTTTGTTTGATTTTCGATTCCTCCAAGTATTGGAGTTCCTTTTATCTCCACCCTCCAAGTATCGGGAACTTTAATTTCAACACCACCAAATAATGCCGTTACATCCAGAAACCCACGACCATCATTAAGCTGTGCCTGCCTTAAATCCAAATCTATACCACCTAAAATTGCAGTGACCTTTCCACCTTTAAAGTTGAAAGCCTGATTTATAGCACTATTACCTGATAAAATCGCAAACAGCTCAATAGTATCTTCCGTATTCAAATTTGCATTACTGGATTTTTCAGGTTCCATATGACTACTATACTTCTTATGATTCTTTCCAAATATAATACTAAGACCCATAATTATAAGTACAACTGGGAAAAATAGTTTAAAAACATCTGCATTCACCCTACCTAATCTATTTAGCTGTAATAGTGCTCCCAAAGCAATTATAATGAAGTTACCAGTCTTTGATGAGCTTCTATCGAACAAACCTAAAACTCCTAATATTATTAAAACACTAGGCCAATACAGACTTATTACATCTCCAAAGTCTAGGAAACCAAGCTGGTCTAATAATAATCCACCGCCAAGTAAAATAAGAATTAGGCCCCAAAAGTATTTTCCGCTCATAATACACCTCCAATAATCAAAAGAACTAATACCACTCCATATATTTATTACCCATAAATATCCTATATCAAGGCAAAGATATGCCTTATTAATTTATATTACTTGCATCATTGCTAAGTTTGATATAAGTGTTCAACCCATATATCAAAGTAGGTATAAAGATTATTTGAATCATTATTCCTGGCAAACCAGTTATAATAGCTCCCTTTACAAATAAGATAGGGTCCATATTAGCTCCAAAGACACCTGCTAAAAATGCTACTACCAGTCCTGCCATAATCCTACCGGAAACCATTGAAATTATCAATGAGCCAAAAGTATTTATTTTAAATTTACTTATAGCTAATGAGGCAACCAAACCATAAGTACCCAACTCAAATGCCATTATTAAAGCCATAGGAAAAGCTACTGGCATACCTGTTAGAACACTACTTATTATTGGAGTAATAACCCCTAATATTAAAGCCATAGAAGGATTTAATAGCATTCCTCCAATAAGAACTGGGATATGCATTGGTAAAAATATAGGTCCTGTCATATTAAACATATGAAATATCATTGGGAGTATAAGACCTACAGCCAATAATAATCCACTTAAAACTAATTTCTTTGTAGTAACCTTATTTTCCATTTATTCTCCTCAAAAAGTTATCGATTTCTAGTAATAGCATATCTAAATTTTCTGCCTTCAATGAAATTTCTTCTATAGGACAAAGCCCAGTATTGTCTCGATTTTTAATAAAGGGAACTGATTTATCATAGCTTGTTTTAATTTCTGATTTATCTAATACTTCTAAAGCGTTCTCAGATATTAAATTGGTGTATAGCTCTTGAATTCCTGCATTTACACAAAGAATGGCAGCTGCCTTTCCAGTTACCTTATCGGCTACAGATGCACCGGCTAGTGATTCTTTCATATCCTTGTAAGCAGTATACAAAGGTGCAATACCCCTTCCATTGCTCTTATAAATTATATCCCCACCTTTAACTATAACTAATGCAAGCTGTTCATCATTAAGTAGATTTTTTGCTATATCTATATCTTTCATACTTTCTCCTATCTGTTTTAAATATTTATTCTGTTTTAAATATTTATTCTTTTTTATATATTATACCATCATCTAGGTAATTTTTAAGATTATTTTTAAATAAACATTTATAGAGCAGTAACTATATCGAACAATTAAAATAAGAAAAGCTTCTAAAGAACCTTTAAATGAAGCTTTTCTTGTTACTCATCAACGGAAAGTTCAATAATGAATAAAAAACT
>CAZAJU010000140.1:0-4463 GCA_964485455.1 uncultured Tissierella sp. | reverse complement strand
TTTCATCTACTATATGTACTTGTCTTTGAATAGAATTAATTAATACTGTCTGATAAGAAGGGGAATTTTCAAAATCAGACAGTATATCATTTTGTATTTGAGAGATTATACGCTGTTTTTGTGTTAAAGATGATTGCGATATTTTACGAAACAAATCATATTGTCCGATAATGAAAACCTCCTTTTTATATTAATTATGAAGGATTAGCAGATTTCCAGCCACCTTCAGTATATTTAGTTACAGGAGAATCAGCAATCCACCATGTCCCATCAATAATTATAAAAGCGGGACAATTAACTGGAGTTGCAGACACACCTGTAGATAATTTTGTTACTCCAGCTCCCCACGTCCCATTTGCAAGGGTTTCTGAAACAGCAACACTATTTCCATCAGTACCAACATATTTACATTTTACAACTACTTTGCCATCGTCACCATCTGATGCAGTAACATATTTATCATTAGCATTAATACTGGCAACTAAAGCAGTAACCGCATTAGCAGCTGTTATTGTATCTAAACCACCTTTAAGAGTTGTATCTCTCCAATCAGCATTAGCACATGTATCAGTAGTGTCAATAGAATTACCAGCAGTGCCTCTTACTATCGCAGTTACAACTACGGTGTCATCTTCATCGTCTGCCACAGCAGTAACCAATGCAGAATTAGTATTTATTGCTTCTGCAAGTTCTGCTACTGCATTATCGGCTGTAAGAGTTTCGCCTAAGACCACAGGAATATTAGCAGGATCGGCAATATTAGCAGCAGCAGCAACAAATTCATAAATTTCAGTGTTGTCTCCGCTACCCAAAGTGACAGTATTAGTAACTACAGGAACACCAACAAAGGTAAGAGTTTGTATTGCTTGATTCCTTAAATCCGACACATCAACTTGAATCCTACCTGCCGTATAAGTGTCATTAATATCAAACTCATATACACTTGAACCAATCGTGACCGTTTGGGTATCTGAGACCACCCCTGAAATTGTTAAAGTTGCCGTTGCTTTTACACCAGCAATAGGGTGAACGTCCGAAAACCAAGGTTTAAAAAATTGAACATACTCAGTGTTTAATGCCATGCCCAAACACCAACCTTTCTATAAAATATTTTTATATTAAGTAGCAAATATTTATATTGCTAATTTAATATCATTTAGATTTAATTTTTTAATAAGTATTTCTTCAATGTTGTCAAAATCCCAATAGGGAATTTCTATAAGTTTTATATTATTCTTTTTGCAATAATCACGTTTAATTTGATCTAACTTTTGTTGTAATTTAAATTGTTCTTCGCCACCAAAATGTTCTACTGATTCATAATGTTGAATACCTTGATATTCAATACAAATATTATAATCAGCTGAACCTCTGCACGAGCTAAAGCTCTGCAGGTTCTTATGTACTAATGAATTTCTTTTATACTCTCATTTGCAAGCATAATATTTCATTTGCATTTTACAACATATAAATACTAATCATTTTCCATAAGAATTTTACTAACAATATCTCTAACGAAATATTAACGTTAGTATCAAGCCCGATTCTCGACTTGTTTTTGATTATCTTAGTTTACTTTAATTCACATTCCCATACTAGATATTTTCCTATCTTCACTTGCTAATATTCTATTAATTTCTCTATCATATAATAACTTAAAATTATCAAATTCACTAAAACATAGATCTCTATTAATTGTACTCAAACTTTTATTTATATTCATAATAAGAAATGCGGAGTATATATCTCTTTGCAACCTAAATTCTTTACCATTAATATCAAAAACATTCCATCTCTCACTCAAATCTTTCTTAATATATTCGCCACTAAAATGATTATATTGACTAGCCTTTACATTATAAGTATCAATTTTATTTAACTGAGTTCCATTCCATTTAAGTTTATTATCTAAGATAGTAAGAAACATAGCTGGGGCTTTATTTGCAAGTGATTTACCGAAACGTTTCTTTTTATTGAACTTACCATTCTTATTAATAGTAGTTTTCTTTGCTCTTTTTTGTAAGCCAGAATAATTCATAGTTTCAACATAGAATTTATCACCTAAATTTAATATCTCATTTGCTAACATATTATGTGATTGTTTTCTTAATGCTGATTGTTTCCTAAATAATTCTTTTCTGATATTTTTAGTTTTAATATAGTGATTGCTATAAACCCATTTATCTTTGTTTCCTTTAATGATAGTTCCATTATCATTATACTTATTAGGATTCGTTGCTCTTTTCGATCTATCCATTTTACGTTGAAGTAATTTAATTTTCCTGTCAATCTTATTGATATTAGGTGCTAATTCAAGTAATTTAACATCATATTTACTACTATAAGCGATGATTTGTGTACCAATATCAATTCCAACATTCCCTTTGCCTATACTACCCTTTATTTCACCTTGCTTAGTTACTTTGGTGGGAGGAACGCCTTCCATAATCAATTGAATGTAATAGTGATATTTACCTTTAATCATTTCTCTTTTAATTCTACAATATTTAACCTTATCTTGAATAGCCATATGTGCATAAGTATCATTATTCTTGATTATTACAGAAATCTTTAAACCGTTCCATATTAACTTATTAGAATTAATATCATATTTAATACCACTCTTATTCCATTTACCTTCAATACTCTTTAACTCACCATATTTAATAAAATTAACTCTTTTAGCCGTATGAAACATTAATTTTTCAAAAGCTGAATATGCTCTTGAAGCTAATTTTTGACAAGTTAAACTATCAATATTATCTTTAAAATGTTTATACATTGGTTTAACAAATTCATGAAGTGAACATTCATTAATTTTATAAAGTTTATTCAAATCATTAAATAATTTATTTCTGTTTTTACCTTTAGGTAATTTACTAATTCTTTGATACTTTTTAGATTCTCGCATATGATTATATCTTTTTAGTATTTCTCCTAAGCAAGCGTTATATATTTGTCTACATATATTAAAACGTTTATCCAGAATATCTTCTTGATATATTTCTGTATTTAGAGGTAGAGTTAGAACATAATTCGATTTTAAGGATTTTGAATTATCTTTTGTCAAATGAATATTCACCTCATTTCTTTTATTACTAAATAGGTGTAATATTATATATTATTCAATAAGTATATCATATGTTGGATAATATTACAAGTATTTATATTATAATA
The DNA here is from genome assembly GCA_964485455.1 of uncultured Tissierella sp. Classification (GTDB taxonomy): domain Bacteria; phylum Bacillota; class Clostridia; order Tissierellales; family Tissierellaceae; genus Tissierella_B. The sequence continues at coordinate 1,286 of CAZAJU010000140.1, read as the reverse complement.
ATTAATATAAACGCCATTCATCCGCACAAGCTAAAGCTTGGCGGCTTTCTGGCTAAATTCTGGTAAAATATTAGTTAAACGAGAAACATACTTATAACTATTTTTATCCATCAAGGTAAGTTTAATATATTTTCTATTTCTTTCTATAGCAAGAATTATCATATTTAATTTTTCTTTTATATATTGTTTTAAAACTTCATCCGTCCATTTTGTTTTATTTTTACTAATTTTTTTAAACCCACATAATTCACATTCATTACCTTTTAAAAAACTTGCAGTTAACATCCAAAATTCAGGATGATTTTTATTTGGACATTTCAATTTAACTTTATTTTGGTAATTTTTAATTTTCCAATCTAAAATTTTATAATTTGGTCTATTTTCTTTTGCCCAATTATTTATAGTTTCTAAATTCCATTTTATATTTGCCATCTATACCTCCTTAATATTAATTAATATTAATCTTAATATTAGTGGCAGGAACATACCCTGCCAGGAGTCACTAATATTAAGGAGAATAAATTATATTATTAAATTAATTGAAACCCGAAAAATCGCTAAAACTATAATCAATAACCTGACCTCGTAAGTCTTTTTTTATTTCATTTCTTAAAGAAATTAATTTATCTAAAAGATTTGCAGGACTTTTTCTATCGTAGTCTTTTGTTGAAAGTCTATCTCTTAATTTTTCTTCTTTAAGAATTTGTCTATTCAGCCAAGAGATTTGCATTCCACCTACCAGCACCCATTCTTCTTCTTCGGTTAAATCAGAATTGAATTGTCCACTAAAATCATACCCACAAATAACCATATCATTTAATGCAGGTTTTGGTGTAATTGTAAAAGTTAAAGTATCGTGATCAAAAACATATGTAGTAATATCTACATCATTAACTTTACAAAACATCAAAATGGCATCTTCATGTGGATTAAAAGGATATCTATCAATTACAAATTCATTGCTAATACCATCTGCTGTAAATTTCTTGCTATAATAATCATAAGTTTCAACATCTGTTAAATCTTTAGTGCAATTTTTAAAATATATACTTTTAGATTTACTTAGAAATATATCAAGTAACTCAGTCATTTCCTCGTCTGTTAGGTCAGCAAACAAATTAGAATCGGTAGTTTCAGCATTATATTTTTTGAAAATATTAATATATGGAGTTGACACAACAACCACCTCCATTATTTAAATAAATTTTGATTTCTATAGATCTGTCTTAAGAAATTCATTTTTGCATTATCATTAAACAATCCTTGTCTGTAAAGAATATAAGCAA
>CAZAJU010000139.1:0-4596 GCA_964485455.1 uncultured Tissierella sp. | reverse complement strand
ATAGCTCATATAGGGACCTGGAGAATAATGACCTGGAGGAAATAGATTTAGATAGGGGAGTTTTTAGAAGACATAGGGTCTATAGGAGGCTTTTGATGTCACCGGTTGTTTACAATGAAGTAGTGGACGATTCGGATTATGCCTATATTAAGAATTTTAGAAATGTAATTGAAAATGACTTTGAAAAGCATCTAGGCCTACCCTTCCATGTTCATAGAAATGGTGCCATGATTGTACTTCCTGAAAGTCATAGCTTTAGAGATGTTTTTCCAGGAAGTAAGGCTATCTCTGATATTGTCCTTCAAATGAATATGCTTATAAGAGAATCCATAGAAAAGAAGGATATAATCTTAGATAAAAATGACATAGCCATTATTTCAAAGATTTATTTTGAGTCTATGTTAATTAGGCTAAAGAAAGAAAATAGCCTGGGTTGGAGCAAGGAATACAGAGAGGCGCCTATAGATAGACTAGGTGTAGATATTTTAGACTATATGGTAGACTTCAATATGGCTGGGATAATTAATGAAGGTAAGGAGATTAAGATTTTACCCCTTGCAGGTAAGATTGTGGGAAGCTACTCAAAGGATTTTAAGGAAAAAATAGGAGGGGAATAACTTTTGACCAATAGCTGGTATATAAATAAGGTTGGCTTATTAAATTTTTGGTATTATGATGAGGAGGAATTTACCTTCTCCGATGGCAAGCTTCTTTTAAGAGGATCAAACGGGTCAGGCAAGTCCGTTACTATGCAAAGCTTTATTCCTCTTTTATTAGATGGAAATAAAAGTCCTGAGAGATTGGACCCCTTTGGCTCCAAGGCCAGAAAGCTGGAAAATTACTTGCTTACTGAGGATAATGAGGATATAGAAGAAAGAACAGCCTATCTGTATATGGAGTTTATAAAGGACTCCAGTTCAAACTACTTAACTATAGGTATGGGTTTTAAGGCTCAGAGGGGTAAGAGCCTTAAGTCATGGGGATTTGCCATTACCGATGGGAGAAGGATAGGAAAGGATATCTTTCTTTATAAGGATATGGGAGACAAGATTCCTCTTAGTAAAAAGGAATTGGAAAATCGCATAGGTTTGGGAGGTATGGTGAAGGAAGGTCAGGGAGAATATATGAAGATGGTTAATGACCTCCTTTTTGGCTTTGATGAAATTGAAGAGTATGATGAGATGATTAAGCTTCTTATACAGCTTAGAAGCCCCAAGTTATCCAAGGAATTTAAACCTACGGTGGTATATGAGATTTTGGAAAATTCCTTGCAGCAACTTTCTGAAGATGACTTAAGGCCAATGTCGGAAGCTATAGAAAATATGGATAACATTAAGGGAAGGTTGGAGGTTTTAAAGGAAAGTAAGAAGGCAGCAGAAAAAATTCAGGATATATATTATAGGTACAATAGATTTATACTCCTTGATAAGGCTAAGGTTTATTTAAATTCCTCCAAGGAATATGAGGAGCTTTTATCCGAAAAAAGGGAGCTTGAAAAGAAAAGCGAAAAAGCCAAGAATGAGTTCGAGGATGCTAGATTAAAGATAGAAGAGCTAGAGGAAAAGGAGCGAGTAGCAGAAGAGAAAAAAGCCCAATTGGATGTTCATGATAGCTTGAAAATTAAAGAGAAGGTCTATGATTTGGACCAAAAGATAGAAGCCGAGAAGAAGGACAAGGGGCAGAAATCTATTCAATTGGATAATAAGAAGAGTCGTGAAAGAGAGTTAGATAGTAAGATAAAGGAGAATAAGTCCAATGTAGAGCTTAAAAAGAAGGATATGGTAGACCTGCTTGATGAGATGGATGACTTGTCTTTAGAATTTGCATTTGATGAGCAAGGATTTATGAGGGATGAGCTTGAGAAAAATATGAATGAGCTTTATGAGTTTACCTATATCAATAATAGCTTTAAGGCTCATAGTGATAGATTAGAAAGGGCAAAGGATTCAATTGGAGATAGGGATAGACAAAATAAGGAATATGACAATGCTTTAAAGGCCTTGGATAAGGCTAAAGAAGAACTTAATATAAAGGAAAAGTATTTAGCCCAAGTTGAAAATCAACTATTAGAAACAAAGGAAGAGTTGATTGAGAAGGTATATAGGTGGAGAAAAGACAATCAGGACCTTTTAATTGATGATGAAGTTCTTACTAGAATTTCTAGGGAGATTCAAAACTTCCAAGAGATGAGTAGTTTTGATGATGTAATTGGCCTAGTAAGAGAGGCTTTAAATGCTAGACAGGACTTGCTTAATAAGGAAATAGCTGCTTTGAGCTTTAAAATCTCTCAAGAGGAGGATGAAATAAAGAGACTGGAAGAAGCAATAGAGGAGTGGAAGAATAAAAAGGAAATAGAGCCCCAAAGGGATGAGAAGGTAATAGGCCATAGAAAGCTTTTGATGGAAAAAGGCATACCATTTATACCCTTCTATAAAGCCATAGATTTTAAAGAAGATTTATCCGATGAAGTCAAGGGAAGGCTTGAGGAGGCCTTGCTGGATATGGGCTTATTGGATGCTCTGATAATTCCTGAAGCTTATAAAAAAGATGCCCTTAAGATGGATTCTGATATGGGAGATAAGTATATCTTCTCAGCACCAAACTTGTTCTCTCATAGTCTTGCAGAATTTTTTAGATTGGAAAAGCTTGAAGGCTCTTTAATTAGTTCTATAGATATGGACAATGCACTTAAGAGTATCTTCCTAGATGATGAAAGTGGTCCAGTGTTTGTAAATGAAAAAGGGGAATATGGTCTTAGTATTTTAAGGGGCAAGACTAGCGGCAAGTATAGGCCAAAATTTATTGGAACTACTGCAAGAGCTAGAGCAAGAGACCAAGAGATTGAACTCTTAACCCTTGAGCTAAAGTTTATAAAGGATGAAATTGCCGGTCTATTAGACAGTAGGAATATTTTAAGTAATAGACTTAGGAAATTAAGTGAAGAATTTAAGGCTTTTCCAAGGGATGAAGATCTGAGAACCGCTATAAATTATTTAAAGAATGCAAAATATGATTTAAATAAAGCTCAGGAGACTATAAGTGAAAAGACTGATAATGAAAAAGTCCAATATGCAAAGCTAAAAGAGCTAGCTCAAAAGGTGCTAGAGCTTACAAATAAAATAAGTTTATCAACTAATTTTGAAACTTATAGGGATGCTGTAGTGATATCAAATGAATACAGGTATAAGCTTAACAGCCTAAGCAATCTAAATGTAAAGATAGTCCATGACATTGAAAAAACTATTGGATTAGAGGAAGAATGGGCAAATGTTATTGAAGATATAGAAAATCTAAGTGGGGATATATATCATTTATCTAATAGGATTAAGCAAGATGAGAATTCAAAATCGACCTTGGAAGAACAATTGGGGCTTTCTGATTACAGGGAAATAGAAAGAGAAATCGAAGAATGTATCAGATTACTTAGGGAAATTCCTGAATTACTTAAGTATCAATATCAAAGAGAGGCAACTGAGCAAGCAGGCTATAGTCAGGCTATAAGGGCATTAGAATCTTTAAATGAAAAGATATCAAATAAGGAGGGCTTATTACAAGTCCAAAGAGATATTTTTTCACAGGAATTTAAGTTGAATTATTGTAATTTAGAGGACCTAGGTGATTTGCATAGGAATGCCTCAAGTGTTATTAGGGAAATTAAAATTCAGGATAAACATGATAGGGAATATCTGACCCAACAGCTTATTGGGAAGTTTACAGAGAATAATCAGCACTTAAGAGAATATGTTTTAAGAATAGATAATATCTTCGATTCAGAAGGGGATTCAATAGACCTTAAAGGTCCTATTTCTAAAGGAAAACGACTATATATAACAGGTAGGGTCAGAGGTAAGGAAATCGACTTCTATGAGCTTATGGAATTTATAGAAGAAGGAGTAGCAGAAAATGAAGGCTTACTTAGGGAAAGTGATAGACAGTTATTCGAAGATATCCTTGTAAATACTATTAGTAAGAAGATTCGTGCCAAGATCTATCATAGCCAAAAATGGGTAGATAGGATGAATGACCTAATGGAAAATATGAATACCTCCAGTGGTTTATCCTTTAGTCTTGGATGGGCCAGTAAAAAAGCTGAAAGTGAAGGACAGCTGGATACCAAGGAATTGGTAGAATTATTGAAGCTGGAAGGAAGCCTTATGAAGGAGTCGGACCTTAATAAATTGTCAGAGCATTTTAGATCAAAGATTTCCGAGGCTAGAAGAAAGCTTGAGGATTCAGGCAATAACCAGTCCTTTCATAGTATTATGCGTGAAATATTGGATTATAGAAAGTGGTTTGAATTCAAGCTTTATTATAAAAAGACAGGCCAAAACAAGAAAGAGCTTACCAACAATGCCTTCTTCCAATTTAGTGGTGGGGAAAAGGCTATGGCCATGTATGTTCCCTTGTTCTCAGCAGTATTCGCACGTTACGAGGGGGCAAGAAAGGATTGCCCTAGACTTATATCCTTAGATGAGGCCTTTGCAGGCGTAGATGAGAAAAATATACGTGATATGTTTAGGCTCTTAAATGATCTTCAGCTGGACTATATGATAAACTCTCAGATACTCTGGGGAGACTATGATACGGTGCCATCCC
>CAZAJU010000138.1:0-4602 GCA_964485455.1 uncultured Tissierella sp. | reverse complement strand
AATTCTTTTGTTTTTATTTGTTTTTTCCTCTTGACATATTACCAGGTTGCTATTTAAAGGAATTAATTATATCATATAGTAAAGTCCTTATATATATTATAACATCTACATAGAGTGAATTTATACTATCAGGTTTTTCCATGTAATCGCTATATAAAATTTTATAGACCCTATAATTTAAATCTACCTTTCTTAAATATTCCTCAGTCTCCTTAAATGGAATCTTATAAAGGGATGAACCATCAAAGCTATACTCCAGATTTTGAAGCCACTTACTAACATTTCCACTGCCTGCATTATATGCTGCAAGCACTAAGGGTAAGTCGTTATCGAACTCTTGCATAAGGTTCTTTATATACCAGGTGCCTATTCTGATATTAACCTCAGGATCAAATAACATTTCTTTATTATAGTCTTTGATTCCAAGCTTTTCAGCGGCCCAAAGTCCAGTTTGTTCTCCTATCTGCATCAATCCCCTGGCATTTTTATTGGATATAGCCATCTTATCGTATTTACTCTCTACGTTTATAACAGCTGAAACCAAGAATGGATCTAGCTCCTGCACTATTGAATATTCATTGATATAGTCCTTATAATCTATAGGAAAAGCAAATGATACTACCAAGCCTACAATAAGAAAACAGATTATTATAGTAGTTATTAATCTAATAATTTTACTAATCGTTGTAAAAAACAAATAATTTTACCTCCATCACGCCTTAAGCTCTTTAAGCAACATATCAAGATTCAGCTTTAGCTCTTGAAGATTTCCATCGTTGTAAAGCACCTTATTCGCTTTTTTCTTCTTTTCATCTATATCCATTTGGGATCTTATCCTTAGTAAAGCCTCATTTTGTCCTATATTGTCCCTTTCCATAAGCCTTTTTAGCTGAGTCTCTTTGTTAGTATATACCATCCAGACTTCCTTTAGAGGTATTCCGTATATATCGAAATAATCTATAACCTCAAATAATAGTGGTACATCCACAAAAATAATAGGTTCCCTTTTAGATAATTCATCGATTCTATATCTGATTTCATCAAATACTCTTGGATGAACTATTTTATTAAGAGTCATTCTAAGATGGGGACTTTCAAAGATTAGCCTTCCAAGCTTTTTTCTGTTTACAGTCTTATCCTCTAAAAGTATTCTTAAGCCAAAGGCTTCGACTATATCATTATATGCAGGCTTTCCAATTTCTACAACCTCTCTGGAAATCTTATCTGCATCGATAACTGCAAAGCCCCTCTCTATAAGCATCTTTGTAACTGTTGATTTACCTGTTGCAATTCCTCCGGTTAAACCGATTAAAATGCACTTATTTTGTATCATACCAGCTATCTCCAATCAGCATATCCACCTTTAGTGGAACCTTAAGATTTACTGCCTTCTCCATAATATTTTTAAGTAGTTTTTCAACCCTATCAATTTCGCTTTTATGAACTTCTAATATCAATTCATCATGAACTGTCAAGATTAGTCTAGACTTAAGCTTCTCTTCTTTCAATGTATTATAAACCCTTACCATAGCCATCTTTATAATATCAGCAGCGCTTCCTTGAATTGGAGTATTCATAGCTATTCTCTCACCAAAGGATCGTACATTGAAGTTTTTGGCGTTTAATTCCGGAATATATCTTCTTCTGTGAAGTATGGTTTCAACATAGCCATTTTTCTTTCCTTCCTCTACAGAATCGTCCATATATTTTCTAACAGAGCTGAAGTTTTCAAAATAGCTATCTATATATTCCTTGGCTTCCTTTCTAGTGATATTTAAATCCCTTGAAAGTCCAAAGTCTGAAATTCCATAAACTATTCCGAAGTTTACAGCTTTTGCCCTATAACGTAATTCAGCGGTTACATCTTTAGGGTCTACATGAAATACCTGGGACGCAGTTCTTCTGTGAATGTCCTCTTCATCTAAGAATGCCTGTATCATCTTTGGGTCTTCTGATATGTGAGCAAGGACCCTTAGCTCTATCTGAGAATAGTCGCTATCAAGCAGCTTGAAATCTGGGCTCTCTGCTATAAAGGCCTTTCGAATTCTTCTTCCATCCTCTGTTCTTATAGGAATGTTTTGAAGATTAGGCTCCTGGCTAGAAATCCTTCCTGTAGAAGCTACAGTCTGATTGAAGTTGGTGTGAATCCTATTGGTCTTTCTATTAATTAAAGCCCTTAATCCGTCTATATATGTTGTTTTAAGCTTGACTATTTGTCTATATCTTAGAATCTTTCCTATGATTGGATGCTGGTCCATTAGTTTTTCCAATACTTCTACATCTGTAGAATAACCAGTTTTTGTCTTTTTTATAACAGGAAGCATAAGTTTTTCAAATAGCACTTCTCCAATCTGTTTTGGAGAGTTGATATTGAATTCCATTCCTGCATATCCATATATCTCATCTATAAGAGATGCTATTTCTGAATCATATTCCTGACCTAGGCTTATAAGTTCATTTTCATCAATTTTAAAACCCATGAATTCCATATTTGCTAGTACTTCTACTAGTGGAAGCTCTACTAAGTTATATAATTCCTCCATTCCCTGACTTTCTATGATTTTATTCATCTTAGGCTCTATAATATAAAGAGTCTCTAGAATAAAGGATAGGTAGGCCATAATTTGAGAAGTCTCTAAATCCTTAAAGCACCTCATGTTCTTGCCTTTACCTAGAAGAGCTTCTTCATCCTGTCCATAGATACCTACATATTCTTCACTTAGACTATTAATGGAGTAATTGTTTGAGCTAGGGTTTATTAGATATTGTGATATCAAAGCATCAAAAACATATCCTTTTAGGTCTATTCCAAGTTTTAAAAGTTGCACTATATCAGTTTTTAGGTTATATCCTAATTTTTTAATGTTGGAGTCTTGGAATATATCCTTGAAATTATTTATAAACTCTTCACTATTTTCTTCAAGGTAAATATATTTTGTTGTATGCCTTTCTGTCTTTATCCCTATTCCAATGATTTCATCCTCGATATAGTTGTTACCGGATAATATAAATTTAAAAGCAAATCTACCTTGGTCTCGTATATCTTCAATTAAAGTTTGAAATTCCTCAGCCTTTATTTCTTTGCATTCATAATTCAGCTCTGTTTCTGGTCTTTTATTAAACTCGTCAGGAAGCTTGTTTATAAGGCTTTTGAATTCTAGCTCCTCAAATAGATTCTTAAGGGTTTTAAAATCTGGTTCTTTAATTTGTAGGTCCTCTAGGTCTTTGTCCAAGGGCACTGTTCTAATAATTTCCCCTAGTCTTCTGCTTAAATAGGCTTGAGCTTCATTTTCAATTAGGTTTTCCTTTAGTTTCTTGCCACTTATATTATCTATATTTTTATATATGTTTTCTATATCTCCGTATTCATGTATTAGCTTTAATCCTGTTTTTTCACCAATGCCTGGAACTCCAGGAATATTATCTGATTTGTCCCCCATTAATCCCTTTAAATCTATAAACTGCTTTGGCTCGATGCCATATTCCTCTTTTATCTTTTCCTTATCATATTCCTCTATTTCAGAAATTCCCTTCTTGGTAATAATAACCTTTGTATTATCACTGGCAAGTTGAAGATAATCCCTGTCTCCAGTTACAAGTATACATTCTAGATTGTTTTCTTCTCCAATTCTCGCCCAGGTACCAGCTATATCATCGGCTTCGTATTCATTCATTTCCATAGTTATTATATTCATGGCGCTCAAAATTTCCCTAATCAATGGAAACTGCTGTGCTAGCTCTGATGGAGTCTGTTGTCTAGTCCCTTTATAATTTTCGTATTCCTTATGTCTGAAGGTCGGTCCCTTCTTGTCAAATACAACACAAATATAGTCAGGATTATGCTCTTCTCTGACTTTATATAGCATAGTTAAGAACCCATAGACACCATTTGTATATAAGCCCTTTTTCGTATTCAATAAGGGTAACGCATAAAATGCTCTGTGTAATAAGGAGCTTCCGTCAATTATCATTATCTTTCTGTTTTCCAATTTATCACTCCTTGTTTTATTATTAGAGGTAATTCTATATCAATAAATCTACATTCTTTCAACTAGGCGCAAAATATCTTCACCTGATTGATTTCTTAAATATTAGTATACCTTAATTCTATCTTAAGGTAAATATGTTAGAAATATTTGTTGCATTCAAGCAAATTTTGTGCTATGATAAATCCTCATCTTTGACAGTTAGAGAAAATAAAAATCCTGGAACCTAAGTATTCGCAATAGGTTTCAGGATTTTCTTATGTCTTAAAAAGTGCGTAATGTTTTTTATTTCTTGGTCACCTTAAAAATATTTTTCATTTGTTGGTTTGACACTATCTGATAATCGGTTCTGAACCCAAAAGTTTCATGTAAATCATCTGTTAAATCATTGCGAGTATAGGTTGGAATATATCCTTCGCCCTTAATTTGATAAAAATCCATTTCTTTAAGATTCTTAAGAATTTCATGGCACGTATACTTTTCTTCGAGTTTTTTCTCAAGAAGACGGTATATTATCAGTGAAATAAAGCAAGTCATGAAATGTGCCTCTATTCTATCATTACGACTTAAAAATACTGGTCTAGCCTTGAATTCACTTTTCATTATTCTAAAACAA
>CAZAJU010000137.1:0-4650 GCA_964485455.1 uncultured Tissierella sp. | reverse complement strand
TTAAAGGTAATTTCATAACAAGACTTCACATCACTCAGCCAAGGTGGAGAAAAACTTCACCTAGTTATAGAATTTAAGTTATGTGATTATTAATTTACCTAACATCTGTAAATTCTATTTTGAGAATTAAATCTTTAGTATTTCTTATTATATTTAAATCTGCTTTATCATTTTGCTTGTATTTAATCAATGCTCTTTTTAATTCGCTCATATTATCCACTTCTACATCATCGATTTTTGTTATAATATCTCCACTTTGAAGTCCGGCTTTATAAGCTGGTGAGCCAGATTGAACCTCAACTATAACAACACCCTTATCAGTTGAAAGCTTTACACCAAGTCTACTTTGGTATTCCTCTGATGATACTCCTTGTATACCCATAAATACTGTTTTATATGAACCTTTTTCTATGACTTGTTCTGCAATAACTTTAATTTCATTTATAGGTATTGCAAAACCCAAGCCCTCTCCAGAGGAAATCTTAGCTGTATTTATTCCAATAACTTGCCCCTTTCCATTAAGCAATGGTCCACCACTATTTCCTGGATTTATTGAAGCATCTGTTTGTATAAGGTTGTCTATTACCACTCTTCCATCAACAGTAACGGATCTATTTAGACCTGAGATAATCCCTGATGTTACAGATCTTTCAAATTCAAGACCAAGTGGATTACCTATGGCAACAGCTAATTCTCCAACTTCCAATGTATCAGAATCCCCTAATTCTGCTACAGGAAGATTGTTTACATTTACCTTTACTATAGCCAAATCAAGGGTTGCATCATTCCATAATACAATGCCATCAACCTTTTCCCCATTCTCAAATAGAACAGTCAATTCTTTAGCATTCCCATCTGCAACTACATGAGAATTAGTGAGTATATATCCATTGCTATCAATAATTACTCCTGAGCCTACTCCACTAACATCCTGAGAACTAAAGGGCCATACATTCTGAGTCTCTACAGTTGTAATCCCTACTACTGAGCTCATGGATTTTTTTGCAACTGCTGTTACAGCGGATAAATCATCATTTGTATTTATTGTAATTGACTCTCCTTGATAGGATGTGCTTGTAGGAAAAACTTCTGCAAACAACTTAGGTGCAACAAAGTAGGATACAAATCCACCAAGTATGGAACAAGCTAATGCTAATGCTATATATGATAATGCGCTTCCTCTAAAGCTCTTTCTTTTTTTAGGCTCCGAATTACCGAAGGACTTATTATCACTAGCTACATTATTTACAGGCTCCTTATCTTCTTCCTTGTACTTTTCATCTACATCATCATATTGAGCATGTGGTTCTTTATTGTTTTCTTCATCCCTATCTATAAGGATAAAGCCAGTATCCTCTTGAACAATTTCTTTAGACTCTAAATTTTCATCTTTTTCTTCATTTAATTCTTTTTCATCCATACTATTGCCTCCTATATATTTTTCAACCAGTACCTAATGATTGCATATACTTTTGAATTATGAATTCTTTTATTACATATATCTTAATACCCAATTGTGAATATTTTATGAACAGAATATGTATAACATATGAGAGTTTTCATTATATTATTTTTGGGTAAGATAATGTAGAGGAGTTGATATGATGGAGATTGAATATATATATCATAGTGGGTTTGGGGTAGAAACGGATAATTACTTCTTTGTATTTGACTATTACAAGGGGGACGTAACTTTAAAGGATAAAAAAACCATAGTGTTTTCAACTCATAGCCATCAGGACCACTTCAATAAAAAAATTTATGAATGGACTGAAAAAAATCCTAATATCTTATATGTCCTAAGTAGTGACATAGATGCTACGGCTTCAGAACATGTCTATATATTAGATGAAGAAAAGGAACTAAAACTATTTGATGTAGAAATTAAGTCCTTTGGGTCTACGGATTTAGGGATTTCCTTGCTAATTAAGGCTGATGGTAAGAGTATATTCTTTGCAGGGGATTTGAATTGGTGGTATTGGGATGATGATAGCGATGAAGAAAAAGTACGTATGGAACTCTCTTTTAAAAATAAGGTTGATACGCTTAAAGGAAATGATATAGATGTAGCTTTCTTTCCTGTAGATCCAAGACTTGAAGATGCCTATTATTTAGGTGGAGAATATTTTATAAATACTACTCACCCAAAGCATTTCTTCCCTATGCACTTTGGGGATAACTACGATGTAATACCAAAGTTTATCCACAAAATGAATGCTATTAATACAAATATTGTGGAAATAAAAGAACGAAACCAAATATTTGAGATAGAGTAAATAGAAACCCTGCTTTTCCTTGCAGGGTTTCTATATTTTCTAAATTATACTCCACCAGCTAATAATTTGAGCCCTTTAACTCACTTAGAGATAAGTATCCTTTAATTACTCCTCATCATATTCATCTAAAAATGAATGTTTGATGCCATCCTTCTCCCAACCCAAGATAGTATCCATATTGACGTTTTGTGCTGCCCTAAATATAGACATATCTACATTCTTAAAATCCTTCTTTAAATTGTCTATTAAATCCTTTATTTCATACCTCTTATTTCCTATTTTCTTTGCTGATACCATACATGCACAATTTAATGGCCAGATTCCACTATTCTGAATAAATCTTTGAATATACATTTCCTCAATTAAATAAAGAGGTCTAATAAGCTCCATATTTTCAAAATTTTGCGCCTTCAGCTTAGGCATCATGGTCTTAAAGCTTCCTGCACATAGTAGATTTAGCATAGTAGTCTCTATAACATCATTGAAATGATGCCCAAGAGCTAGCTTGTTGCAGCCTAGTTCCTTTGCTTTGCCATATAGGGCACCCCTTCTCATTCTAGCGCACATATAGCATGGATAGTCACCAGCTATCTTATCTGCAACCTTGAATATATCCGCATCATAAATCTCAACTGGAATCCCTAGGTAATCACAGTTATCTTCCAGTAAGGTCCTTATTTCAGGATGGTAACCTGGGTCCATTGCTATATATTCAACTTCGAAATTTCTATTGCCATTCTTATGGAGTTCTTGAAATAGCTTTGCCATTAGTAAGCTATCCTTTCCACCAGATATTGCTACTGCTATCTTATCTCCATCTTGAACTAAATCATATTCTTTAATAGCCTTTATAAATTTACTCCAAATATGCTTTCTATAGGTCTTTATAATACTTCTTTCTATATCTTTAAGAGGCTTCCTATCATTAAAGGGTACCAGAATTTCACAACCCTCACCTGCTAATAAATTCTTTTCTTCCAAATATAATCACTCCAAATATTAAAATACAAGTATAGTTTATACTATTTTCCTGGGTTTGTCATCTTGAGTATTTTAATTAAAGAATCCCCATCTTAGCCGAGAATCTGGGAATTTATTCGTTGCACCTAATTAGGATGTAGGATATAATTAAGTGAGTGTTTTTGTGGCTGCAACGAGTGAAATCATGAAATTTATTTTAGCTTGTAAAACATATGATATATAGAAGGAGTATTTAAATGAAACTAGGAATTGTGGGCCTACCAAATGTAGGAAAAAGTACATTATTTAATGCTATTACACAGGCTGGAGCTGAGTCAGCTAATTATCCATTCTGTACTATTGAACCAAATGTTGGAGTAGTAGCAGTACCTGATGAAAGATTAAACAAACTTAGCGAGATTTCTAAATCTAAGAAGATAGTCCCAACTGCAATTGAATTCTATGATATTGCTGGACTTGTAAAAGGTGCTAGCAAGGGTGAAGGACTTGGAAACAAGTTTCTAGGTCATATTCGTTCAGTAGATGCAATTGTACATGTGGTAAGATGCTTTGAGAATGCAGATGTAGTTCATGTAGATGGTGCTATTGATCCAATTAGGGATATTGAAACCATCAATATTGAACTTATGCTATCTGATATGGAGCTTTTGGAAAGACGTCTAGAAAAGACAAAAAAAGCTGCAAAAGGTGATAAATCATTGGCTCTAGAATTGGAATTAATAGAAAAGGCTATGAAGACCCTAGAAGATGGAAAATCCATTAGAACCTTAGAGCTTAATGAAGAAGAAGCTGCAATAGTTGATTCCTTTGACTTGCTATCTTCAAAGCCAATAATTTATGTAGCTAATATCTCTGAAGATGATGTTGCACATAATTCTACCAATCAACATGTAGAAAAAGTTAAGGAATTTGCTGCATCAGAAAATGCTGAAGCCATAGCAATAAGCGCTGAAATTGAAGAAGAAATTTCACAACTTGATCCTGAGGAGAGAAAAGAATTCTTGGCTGATTTAGGACTTGAAAATTCTGGATTGGATAAGCTAGTTAAGGCAAGTTATCATTTACTTGGTTTAATAAGCTTTATAACTACTGGTGAAATTGAAACTAGAGCTTGGACTATTAAAAGAGGAACTCTTGCTCCACAAGCAGCAGGTAAAATCCACTCAGATATTGAAAGGGGCTTTATTAGGGCAGAAATTATTGCCTATGAGGATTTAATGTCGGTAGGTGGTAGTATGGCAGCAGCTAAGGAAAAGGGAATTCTTCGTATAGAAGGTAAGGAATATGAAATGAAAGACGGAGACGTAGTTCACTTTAGATTTAACGTTTAAAACAAAGCAGTGGGTACTATTAATTGTACCCACTGCTTTGTTATTACGAATAGGAAAGTCCT
>CAZAJU010000136.1:0-4683 GCA_964485455.1 uncultured Tissierella sp. | reverse complement strand
GCCAGTATTGCAAATATTAAACCCTGTTCTAGGGATGTTACAAATAAATCCATTTATTTACCTCCATATTTTACCTCAATTATTTCTCCATTTTAACTGCATCTTTAAATACTTCATTGCTTGAATCAAGACCAAGTGCTTTTAGAGTATCTTCGTTATATACCTTAGTTGTATTCTCTGCACTTTCTGTAGGAATATCTTTAGGGGATTTACCATCTACTAAGATTTCCTTAGCCATTCTTGCGGATTGCTTCCCTAATTCATAATAGCTTATTCCATCAGTTATAAGGATACCACCTTCAAGATGTGAGCCTTCTGCACCTACTGTTATCATATTGTTATTCAAAGCCTTTTCTGCAACTACGTTGATTGCTGATGCTACCATATTATCTGTAATAGTATAGATTGCATCAACTTTATTTTTAATAGAGTCAACTGCTTGAGGAATATCACTTATTGTACTTATACCAACTCCAACTATTTCAAGTCCCAATGGACCAGCTAATTCTTTAGCTATATCAACTTGAACTTGAGAGTTAGGTTCGCTTGTATTATATATAATTCCTATATTTTTGATACTATCATCTAAATTTTTAAATAGCTCTAATTGTCTATCTATAGGTGTAGCATCAGAAGTACCTGTTACATTTGCACCTGGATTTTCATTTGATGCTACTAGACCAGCTAATACAGGATCTGTAACAGCACTAAAGATTATTGGTATTTCAGAAGTTGCTTGTTTAGCACTTTGAGCTGCAGGTGTTGCTATTGCATATATTAAATCTACATTATCCTTTACAAATTTTTGTGAAATGCTTATTGTATTAGGAATATCTCCTTGAGCATTTTGGTATGAAACTTCTGCATTTACACCTAATTCTTTTAATCCATCCTCGAATCCTTTTCTTGCATCGTCTAGAGCAGGGTGTTCTGCCAATTGGAGTATACCAATTTTAAATTGAGGTTCAGCATTTTCTACCGCTTTAGTTCCACCACTATTGCTACAACCTGCCAATAACATTATGCTTGCTAAAGCTAATGCAAGTAACTTATTTCTTTTATTACTCATAAATATAATCCTCCTTTTTTGAGTTTAAGATTGAATGTATTTATATGCGTAAAAAAATCTTTCGCATCTATAAATATATTTCTATATCTACAGGGACGAAAGATAAAAATCCGCGGTACCACCCTAGTTATGACAAAGTCATCACTCAATCAGACCTAACAGTCTTATCCCTTATAACGATGGGATTTCGGGTTCATCTACTCGTTTCCTTTAAATGAACCGGCTTGGGAGTGTATATATCCTATTTTGTTATTGTTGGTTTTCACCTAGTCCAACTCTCTAAAAATAATCTTAAATAGGTTTCTCTCCGTCTTTGCCTGTAATTTAGCACTGATATGTGCTAAAGTGTTCTTTACTTGATTATATAATAATACTTATTAAAATATTTGTCAATATTTTTAACTATTCTGTAACTATTTGAGGATTAAAATATAGTTTTAAGTATAAATTATCTTGTACTAAAAATATATTGACATCATAGTATCTAAGTGATAAATTATAACACAATACAAAAATTTTATAACAAACTCTTATTAAGAGAAGTGGAGGGACTGGCCCTATGAAGCTCGGCAACCAACTCATGTATGGTGCTAAATCCTGTAGGTAGATACCTAGAAGATGAGAGGAAGATATGCTCAACATAAACTTCTCTTATTCCAAGAGAAGTTTTTTAATGACCTAACCCGATTTGTGTGGTTTTTACGCAAATCGATGGTAGGTCAGATGCAGTCAAGCCAAATCTATGCGAACCAGAGAGCAAATAGATTTGAGCTGAAGACTGCATAATGACCTAACCCGATTTGTGTGGTTTTTACGCAAATCGATGGTAGGTCAGATGCAGTCAAGCCAAATCTATGCGAACCAGAGAGCAAATAGATTTGAGCTGAAGACTGCATAATGACCTAACCCGAAGTTGACCTAACCCAATTTACAGTGATTTTCTGTAAATTGATAGTAGGTCATTCGCAACGAATACCAAATTTGCATGAGTGTAACGAGTGAACAAATTTGTGTATGAGACTGAGGTGCTAATTTGCAAATCGATGGTAGGTCAGATGCAGTCAAGCCAAATCTATGGGAGTGAAACAACAAATATCTTTCAGAGTTAAAAAGGATATGATAAAATTAACTAAAGGATTGGAAGCAGCAGAAGATTTTATTATAGAAAGATATGAATTAAATAAAACTTAAGAATAGGAGTATAATTGTGCCACTAAAAATACCAGATAACCTACCAGCTACGGAAGTATTAATAAAAGAAAATATATTTATAATGAATGAGAGCAGAGCTACAAGCCAGGATATAAGACCATTAAAGATTGGGATTTTGAATTTAATGCCTACTAAGATGACGACAGAAATTCAACTTCTTAGACTATTAGGAAATACACCTCTTCAAATAGATATTACTCTTTTACATTCTCAGACCTATCACTCTAAGAATGTATCCAGTGAATATCTAAATACATTTTATAAGACCTTTGATGATATTAAAAATCAGAAATTTGATGGTTTTATTATTACCGGAGCACCTGTAGAACTTTTGGAGTTTGAAGAAGTTGCTTATTGGGATGAGCTAAAGGAAATAATGGACTGGACTAGGAAAAATGTCACATCCACGCTTCATATATGTTGGGGAGCACAGGCTGCACTTTATCATCACTATGGTATACCTAAATATCCTTTAAAGAAGAAGATGTTTGGAATATTTAAACACACTTTAAATCGCAAAGATATAAACCTTATAAGAGGATTTGATGATGTATTTTTAATTCCCCATTCTAGACATACTGAAGTTTTAAGAAAGGATATAGAAAAGGTAGATGGACTTGAAATCATATCTGAATCAGATGAAAGCGGAGTATATATGGTAGTATCAAAAGATGGCAAGGAGATTTATTTAACTGGACATTCCGAATATGATGCAGAAACCTTGAAAGCAGAGTATGATAGAGATGTTAGGGAAGGAAAACCAATAGAAATACCGGTTAATTACTATCCTGATGATGATCCTTCTAAAGAGCCACAATTAACTTGGAGAAGTCATGCAAGTCTCTTGTTTTCCAATTGGCTAGACTATTATGTATATCAAGAAACTCCCTACGAACTATAACAAGTAAAATGTACCTCGCTTACTTAAAAATTATGTAGGTCAATTAATCAAATATTAAGAAGCTAAGTTAGGTTGATTAAATTCAATGACTATAAACTTAGCTTCTATTTTTTAAACTATTAAAGATAAATAGTTATAACTAGGTGAAATTTCCTCTACTTCTAAAACCATAGAGTCGTTGCAGTGGTGCTTGAGATTCCTCCAAGCAGTTTCATCGTTGCTTAAACATAAATATTTCATTTTATATTTTTTTATTTGCTAGGTCATAAATCATATCTCTTTGTTCCTTGGTCCATCCCATTAATCCACCTGTATGGATAAATAGTATGTTTTCTTCTTTTATATTGCCTAATTCAATTTCATTAATTAAGCCTCTAAAAGCCTTTCCAGTATAGCAAGGATCAAAAACTACACCTTCTAATTTACCAATTTCATAATAAAAATTTAATTCATCTTTAGTTGCTATAGCATAACCTTCACCGATATATGAATCATTTATTTCTATGGAATCAAAGGATGTGATTTCCTTATCTATTTGCTTTAAAATGTCTATAATAGTATCTTTAAAGTACTCTTTAGTTTGGCTTACTGAAAAGCCTAGAATCTTTTTATTTTT
Source organism: uncultured Tissierella sp. (assembly GCA_964485455.1). GTDB lineage: Bacteria > Bacillota > Clostridia > Tissierellales > Tissierellaceae > Tissierella_B. Next base: position 885 of record CAZAJU010000136.1, on the reverse strand, counting down.
ATTATGAAGATAATTTCCATACCATAGACCTCCATAAGTGCCACCAGAGCCTACAGCAACTGATATTAAATCAAATTCAATTTTCATTTCCTTTTCTTGTTCCATTATTTCATCAAATGAATTTATATAACCATAGGTGCCAATTGGATAAGAAGCTCCCATAGGAATTAAGTATGGTTTTTTGCCTTGATTCTTTAAAGCTATAGATAGGCTTTCAATCTCATTATCAAAGGAGTCGCTATTTATATAATGGATATTTGCTCCAAGAATATAATCTAAAAACAGATTTCCTTCTATATCCTTTGTTTCTCCTTTTAGAAGCAAATGACATTCTAAACCTAGCCTAGCACATACAGCAGCAGTGGCTCTACAATGATTAGATTGGATGGCTCCAACAGTAATAATCGTATCACAGTTGTTATTTAATGCATCAGCAATTGAGTATTCCAATTTTCTTATCTTATTTCCAGAGACTTCTGCACCTGTAAAATCATCTCTTTTTAGATATATGTTTTTATTGTATTTGGAACTTAGTTTCTCTAGTTTAATAATTTCTGTAGGTAGATTTGCTAAAGAGATTTTCTTCATATATTAACTCCCCCTTTGATTTGGTAAGCGTTTCTAATATATAGTATAGATGTAGTGTTTACAATTCTCAATGTATTTTTAAGTTAATAAAAGTGGTGTACCCTAATACTTCTAATTAGGTGATTATATGTCCAACTAGAATAAGTGTTGTGATCTATTACTTAAAAAAGTAGGTACAAATCTTTGTTCCGCTTTGAAACGAAGATTTGTACCTACTAGTAATCTAAGCTATATCTTGAATCAACTTTGCCTTGTAAATCTCTAGAAGCTCCTCTTCAGAGGTTTCCTTGCTCGGCT
>CAZAJU010000135.1:0-4757 GCA_964485455.1 uncultured Tissierella sp. | reverse complement strand
GCCCTCGGTCAATTATCTTCCCAATAAATGTAACCATAATATTTATAATTATAAATATTATGGCTATCTTTAATAATTTACCTAGTATATTTAGTTCTCCATTGGAATCCTTAAGAATATCGTTTGTAAATTGAATCACATTACTCATCTTTTCACCACTTTAATTCTGTTATGCTCTTTTCTTTACCCCTTATTTCATATCTATAAACACCTTTAATAGATAGAATCTCTTTATTGTAAAGTTCTTGGACCTTATCTTGATCCTCTAATGCGAAAAGAATGGATAGTCCACAGCTTAATGTTATTTCCCTTGGGGTTGGAATGGTCTTAAATGGTATATTGTTTTCTTTAAAAATCTTTTCTCCGCTTATTGCATGATGAGTAGAATTAAAGGTTACTACTCCATAATCTTCATTCTTCATACTATCTCCTAATTTATATTTATTGTTTTTGCATTTTTCATCTTTTCATATATACTATACATATTTGAAATCCCGCCTACATTCAACTTATCCTTTATATTATAATAATCTAAGCATGTTCCACAGGATTGTATATCTACTCCACTTTCACTTAAAGCTTTTAAGTCATCTAATACAGGACTTCCCTCACATGTCAAATAAACTCCTGAATTATAGAAAACTATACTCTCAGGATAAGGCTCAGTTTCCTTTACTGTATATATAAAGCTCTTAATTAAGATTTTCCCAAGCGCTTCATCTCCTGAACCCATTTTATCTGAACCAATAGCAATAGTCGATTTACTTAAAGCTACTAATTTCTCTTCTTTCAATGTTTCATTGGATTCTCCTTTAACAATATGGATGTAGAACTCCTTATCGCTTTTTTTATCCACTGTATAAACCAATCCAAGGCTTTGAGCTAACTTTGAAACATTTTCTTTTGCTACATCATTATCTACAATAGTAGTAATAGTTCCTTCAGTTAAGTTATCAAGCTCTTTCTTGGTCAAAATAACCGGTCTTGGACATAATTCTCCTCTGCAATCTAATTCTTTATTCATAAAAGGTCCCCCTATCTAATCTTTAATTTCTAGTTTATAAACTTCAATATAATCATCGTATTGAAGAGCAATATAGTCATTATACTTACTTAGGTCAATAATATCTTTCTCCCCAATATATTTTATAATTTCTTTCCCATTTTGTAAAATAGATAAGTTTTTATTTCCATAAAGACCTATTGATTTTTCTAATGGAACTATTTTTTTATATTCAATACCCAAGGCTATTTTATTCTTTACTTCACCCTTAAAATCCAATATATCAAGGTTGTTACCATAAAGTAAGTTTATTCTATTATTTGATATACTTATATCTTTTATTAATGGGTAGTCCCTGCTCCATTTTTCCTTACCATTATGAATTACTCTAAGATTATTATCAGTTAACAAAACTATTTTATCATCTATAAACTCAGTTGAGAATACAATCTCATCTTTAAAGCCCATACTGTACTCTATTTCCCCACCTGTATTATAGACGAATATCTCTGATAATATATTGGTTCCATCTATCTTAATAGTTGAATAAACATATTGGGAACCATCATCCTTTACCTGGTAAGTAAGTATATTCTCTTGTATTGGTTCATTGAGGATTTTTTTTCCTTCTTCATCTACAATAATAAGCCTATCATTCTCATCCTTAACATGGGCTATGATATATTTACCACTTTCCTTTAAATTGAATATAGGAGTTTCTAACTGAATTCTCAATATAGTATCACCTAAATTATTTATCTTGTAAACATCCCCTGTAGATTTATCTACTGCGTATATATACCTATCACCTAGTACTATATCAGGCTCCTGAAAGGAAAAATCTTTAACCCAAGCTTGGCTTCCATCCTCATTTAAGAAAATCAAAGAATTATTTTCCCATTGCAATATGGATCCTTTATAATAGATAAGATTATTGCCAGGATATTCTTTATATAAAACCAGGTCCATATCCTTACCAATAAGCTTGTCTATAAAACTTATAAACTTTTCTTGATTCCCCTCTTGTATAAAGATTAATACTACAAAGGCGAATAAAAGTATAAATACTTTAAAACCCTTATGTTTCTTCAATTCTTCCATAGTCTTCTCCTTAAATAACATATTTAAATTGTATAATAAATCTAATAAAAATTCCATAACTTAGAATTTATATTATTATTGATTTTAAAGTAAGTTTTAAAATCTTAATTTATTTGATATACTAATTGTATCCATACAGAGGAGTGTTAACGATGAATAAAATCATATTAGATAGGAATTTAAATAAACCACTTTATATTCAACTATATGAAAAAATTAAGTGTCTAATAGAAGAAAACACTATTGAGGATGAAAAACTACCCTCTATTAGAAGTCTGTCTAAACAGCTCAGCGTAAATAATGTGACCGTTGTTAATGCTTATAAGCTTCTTGAACAAGAAGGATTTGTATATTCTGTAGAAGGAAGTGGTACCTATGTAAAGAAGTCACCACTCACAGATGAAGTCCAAATCTTAGATGATGGGGATATGGATTTAATGCTCTCCGGAATTCTTCCTATATCAAGAGAAAGCATTAATTTTGCTAGTGTATCTCCCACACCTGAATTGTTTCCTATAGAAGAATTCAAAAAATCCTTAATCCATGTATTAAATAGGGATGGAGGTCTTGCATTCTTATATCCTGAGATAAACGGTTATGAGCCATTAAGAGAATCTATATCAAAATTTATTTATGAAAATTATAATACTAGGATACCTTCAGATCAGATACTTATAACCTCTGGAGGTCAACAGGGTCTTGATATTATATCAAAGTCACTTGTAAACCAAGGAGATATTATTTTAATGGAGAATCCTACCTACTCTGCAGCTTGTGAATCCTTTAAATCTAGGGGGGCAAAAGTTATAGGTGTTCCCATTGAAGAAGATGGCATTGATACTGATTTATTAACCTCTTATGTAAAAAGATATAAGCCTAAATTCTTATATATTATGACTAATTATCAGAGTCCTACAACATATTCCTACTCTGAGGAAAAGAAGAAAAAAATCCTTAATCTCGCAAGGGAAAATGAGTTTTATATCATAGAAGATGATTTCTTAACTGATTTATATTTTAATAATGATATTAAGACTCCTCTTATATCTATGGATAAAGCAGAAAAAATAATATTTATAAAGAGCTTCTCAAAGGTTTTTATGCCTGGTGTAAGAATAGGCTGCATTACATTGCCTAATCAACTCATAAAAGGCATCATAAAGGCAAAACATAGTACAGATATATCCTCCTCTGGCTTCTTGCAAAGAGCATTTGACTTATATCTTAGAGAAGGCTATTGGAAGAAGCACATTGAACATATAAGAGAGGTCTATTCAAATAAGTATAAGCTAATGATAAAGCATCTAAATCCACTAAAGAGGTTTGGTCTTGAATTTTATGAACCAAATGGTGGACTCAGTTTATGGATTAAAATGCCTGATAAAATAGATTCCATTGAATTTTACAATAAATGTGTAGAAAATGGACTTAGCCTAGTTCCAGGAATGGTATTCTTCATCGATGACAGCTACGATGATTTCATAAGAATAAGCTTTGGTGCAGTAAGCGATGATGAAATAATAAAAGGAATTAACATTATGGAAAATATACTAGCAAAACCATTTAAAAATAAAGAGAACGATTATATGCCTTTTATTTAATAAAATTCTTTAAAGCCCTACTAAATCCAGTAGGGTTTTCCTGTACTAAAAGATGCCCATTATCCTCAAATATTAGTAGACTTGATTTATCTATACTTTCTTTTAAATACTCTCCAGTTTCTATAGAATATAAGTTGCTCTTTCCACCCATTATAATCAAGGTTGGAACACTAATACTTCCTAATATTTTTCTATAATCCTTTGTAGTCAAGTTCCTCCAAATATTAACCATTTGCTCCGAATCATTATCCATCATGGACTTAATAGCAAGTTCTAGCTGGTTATCATCTAGAAAAGGAGCCATTCTATTCATGAAGCTTTTAGAAAAATCTTTCCAGCTAGCCCCCATCAAATCTAGGTCAAATCTTGTTCTATTTTCATCATAATTACCATTATAAAGACCCAATCGCCAATCCTCTGTGTTTATAACCTTTGGACCTGTATCAACAATAACTATCCTATCTAAATTTTTACATCCATACTTGCTAATGTATTCAAATATTACTGAACCACCCATAGACCAACCAACAAGGGTTACATCTACTAATTTTAGAAAGTCTATCATTTCATATAGATCCCTTGCCAGTATATCCATACTTAGGCTTTCTTGAAGATTACTAGAAATTCCATGACCCCTTAAATCATAGGATACAGTGAGAAATTCCTTTGAAAGTATCTTTTGCGGAATTCGAAACACACTACCTTTAGCAGCGAATCCATGAATGAATATTATTGGATTTCCAATGCCTATTACATCATAAAATATTCTTGTATTATCACTTGTCATAAATGAGTTCATTTTATCACCTGTTAATATTATAACATATATCTTATAAATACATATTTATATAGATAAAATCTTAAAAAATCTCCTCTTTCATCAAAGAGGAGATTTTAAAATATATATATTTTCTTATTTGCTATAAAAACTAAGCTAATGTTCTGGAATTTAAAAAGCTCTACTACGATTCCAACGTAATAGAGCTTTTTCTATGTAAGCCTGGCGACTTCCTACTCTCCCAGGTCGTTGCCAACCAAGTACCATCGGCGTT
>CAZAJU010000134.1:0-4801 GCA_964485455.1 uncultured Tissierella sp. | reverse complement strand
TGGAGTTTCGGGATTAGATAAAAATATTAAAAAGGAACCACCTGGTGGGAAAATAAATTTTCCCTCTTCATCATCTACAATAGTAGTTTCAGGTTGCCCTCTTCTGACAAAAGCCTTTATTCCACCAATTGGGTCTCCAATTACATTATTAGAATATTGTAATTTTACTCTTGGACTTGGTGTTGGACAAAATGCTAAATTTGCTGGAGTTACAAGTGTAGATTCAATTGGCATTCCTGGAGGTATAGTATTAAACCAGATCTGAGCTCTAAAAGCAGATTCCGAAACATCACTTACAGTCCATACTGTTACATGCAAATTTACACCTGAATAAGGTGGATTATATAATCTAGCCCATGCACTTGTACCATTGCCAAATGTTAATTCATCAGCATATCCAACAAAATACTTACCTTCTAAAGACTTTGCTAAATTAATTGGAATTGAAACTTGATATTCTATAGATGGTTGATAAATTGATGGATTTGGAATGGTACAGATTTGATGATTGATACATGACCCATTAGGGTATTTGCTGAAATTTTCCATAATGAATTACTCCTTTGTTTTTGAATTAATTCATTATATTCAAGAAGCGATACTATTGATAGTGATTAACTCCAGCAATCTATACATTAATAGATTTTAAAATCACCAATTTAGTACCATTCCTACACCAACTTCCTTAATTTCTATTACCTTATGGATCTCTGCTTTTACTGCAAAGGATGTACAGTGGCTAGGGTATAGTTCAGTTATGTTGTTTTCCTTAAAATATTCAATAGTTTTATACACTCTATCATTCACTTCAAATAGGTGGAAACCTCCTATAACCCCTAATACTCTATTATCTTCAGCTACTTTCTTAGCATAATTTATGATGTTACATATACCACTATGGGAGCAACCTGTAATTATATAGATACCTCTAGATGTCTTGTATACCAAAGCAGTATCATCTAGTAAGTTATCTTCAATTAGTTCACCATTAATGGAGGTTTTACCCATGGAATATCTTTGTTCAAAGTCATTTGTAACAGGTATTTCTCCAAGAAAAACTATATTCTCACTGATTGGATATGGAATCTTTGTCAGTATAAGATTATTGTTTTTATCTAATTTTTCACTAGAAAAAGGAGAGCCTATATTCTTTACATCAATTAGTTTTGGATTAAAAGCATTGGGGTGAGCAACTATAGAAAGTTTTTGTTTAGGTTTAATTGATTCAAAATAATATTTTAATCCCCTAGTATGATCATCATGCCCATGGGATATAACTATTGAATTAATCTCTTCTAAATCAATTCCCATAGCTTCAGCATTTCTTAAAAATATTTCAGAATACCCTATATCAAAGAGGAATTTCGTATTACCATCTTCGATAAAATATGAGACTGCTGGCTCTCCTAAATAGTATTCATCAATATATGTATTATTATCTACTAATACAGTTAGCTTCATTACTATTCCCCCTTAGAAAAATTATACTCCTTATTATCTTTTGTAAAACTCTAGTCCTTCTTTATTAAGCTTTTCCTCCCATATCAGGCTTTAGCTGCTTGTACTCTTCCTTCAGCTCTTTTCTTCTGTCCATTTATTAATACCCCTTTCACTCTATATTCTTGAGTATTTATTAAAACTTAACACATTATATTTAAGCATCGATGAAACTGCTTGCAAGATATCACACTACCACAATGATTTTATCGTTTTAGAAGCGAGAGACATTTCACCTCGTTATAAACAAAAACTCCTTACCCTAGAGTAAGAAGTTAATTAGTTATGTAACTATGTTCTAAAATCTCCCTGTTGCCAATTGAACTCCTATGGATACAAAAACTACAAGTGTATCTACTATAAATCCAAGAATCATTGGTTTAAATCCAATATCTTTGATATCTCCAAAACTTGTTTTAAGGCCAATAGCTGATAGAGCCATTACCATGCAAAATTTCGATGTTTTTGAAAGAGTAGGTACTAATACAGTAGGTATAATGCCTGTACTACGAAGGGCTACAACAACAAGAAATAATACTATGAAGTAAGGAAATATTTTTTTGAGGTTAATAGATGTACTCCCTCTCACACCATCTGATTTTGCTTCTAGTCTTTCTGTTATAACAGAGAATATTAATACATATGGAATAATAAACAATGTTCTGGTTAATTTGACTATAACTGCTGTATTCCCTGCAAGATCTGAAAATGCATAGCCTGCTGCTACAACTGATGATGTGTCATTAACAGCTGTACCTACCCACAATCCATATCCATCATTTGACATGCCAAGTGCCATACCAATCCATGGAATAACAACAACTGTAAGAACATCAAATATAAATGTCGAAGAAATTGCATAGGCTACATCCTCATCCTTTGCCTTTATAACTGGTCCTACTGCAGCAACAGCAGAACCACCACATATGGCAGTACTAACTGACAATAGATTAGTAAGTTTCCAATTCATCCCGAACATTTTACCTATTAAGTTTCCAGCGCCAAATGCTGTTGCCATAGTAAAAATCATTACAAAAAGTGAATACTTCCCAACATCCAAAACTTCAGAGAAATTCATATTAACACCCATAAGCACTATGCCAATACGAAGGACCATCTTTCCAGTATAACTTACTCCAGCATTCAATTGGCTATATTTATTTAGTATTGGATTAAATGCCATACCAACTAGAAGAGCCATAACTGTTGCCCCTATAATATCACCTGGAATTAAACTACTTAAAAACATTGCTACAATTGCAACACAAGCACTAAGAAGAATCCCCGGTCCCATGTTGTTTAACTTCTTAAACATAATCCACCTCCATAGTTAATAAAATACTATCTTGAATATACCAGAAAACTTATATAAAATGAAATTATAAAAATTTATATTTATATAAATTATACTTATATGGAGGTCTAAAATGTTAGATAATAGGTTGCAGACATTCCTAACACTTTGTGAAACTTGTAATTATACAAAGACTGCAAAAAAATTAAATATGACACAGCCAGCTGTTTCACAACATATTCAGTTTTTAGAGAATTATTATCAAGTATCATTGATTTCAGGAAAAGGAAAAAACTTTTCCCTTACTGATGAAGGCAAAGCCTTGCTACAATACATAAAAGAACTTAATGCTAATTCCGAGAGGATTTTCCCCCTATTGCAAAGGATTAAAAATAAAGTTAAACCGTTGAATTTTGGAGCAACATTGACTATTGGAGAATACACAATTCCACCTATTTTATATGAAATATTCAAAGAAAACCCAGAAATAAACATATCCATGTTTGTAGAGAATACTCATATACTTCAGAAAATGCTTTGGGAAGGAAAAATAGACTTTGCCTTGTTGGAAGGTCACTTTAACCAAAATCAATTTGAGTACAAGCTGTTATCAAATGAGCTATTTATCGGTGTTTGTTCTCCAAATAGCAAACTTGCATCCAAAATTATTGATTTGAACGAATTGCTTGAGCAAAATCTTATTCTTAGGGAACCAGGCAGTGGAACCAGAGATATACTTGAACAATCCTTATACAATAAAAATCTAAGTATAAAAGATTTTAATAGGAAAATTGAAATTGGGAATATGAACGCTATAAAAGAATTGTGCCATCAGGATATTGGCATCACATTTATGTATCAAGAGGCTATAAAGAAAGAACTATCTAATGGATATCTCCAAAAAATTCAAATACGTGACTTTAATATTAGCCATCCTTTTAATTTTGTATATTTGAAAAATTGCCCTGACAAATCCCAAATAGAGTACTGGTTTGAAAGGATACTTCATTTCAGGAAATATTAGATAAGGCAAATACCTATTTTCTCTTCTATCCCTCTAGCCATCTCTCAAATTTTCCAATTTTAAAGTGTTAGATGCCATACTAGGATTATATCTTCAATAAAATTTATCTTTCTCCAATAATATTATTATCTATTTATTCTAGTTTTATATTCCTTCTATTGTACATATAATTAAAATACATTTATCTATTTAAGCAACTTTGAGAAGGAGGGTTTATATGAATATTAGCGAATTGTTAGAAAAAGATAAACAGCGAAGAAAAAAAATTCAATTTGAAGGTACATTTTTACAGTATCTTGAAATTGTTAAAGATAATCCAGATGTCGCAAAGCTTGCTCACAAAAGAATGTATGATATTATAGCTGAAAAAGGAGTCGAAATCTTAAAACCAGAGGATAACCCAAGAATTAAAAAAATACATGGAAATGATGTCATAAAAAAATACAACTTTTTTAAAGATGATTTTTTTGGTATAGATAAAACCATAATGAAAATTGTTAATTATTTTTATGCAGCATCTATGCAAGGAGAAGAAGCTAGGCAGGTACTTTACCTAGTAGGACCTGTTGGCTCAGGAAAATCATCTCTTGTAGAAGCATTAAAAAAAGCTATAGAATTAAGCGAGTCTATTTATACCTTGAAGGGTTGTCCAATGAGGGAGGACCCCTTGCACTTAGTTCCAAAACACCTAAGAAATGAGTTTGAAGAAATTCTAGGAGTGCCAATTGAGGGAGATTTATGCCCTGTATGCCGATATAGGTTAAAAGAAGAGTATCATGGTGAATATGAACTTTTTCCTGTAGTCACAGCCGATTTTTCCATTAGGTCGAGAAAAGGAATTGGTGTGGTACCACCTGTTGATCCAAACAATCAAGATACGTCTGTATTGACCGGAAGTGTTGATATATCAAAATTGGATTTATATTCAGAAGATGATCCAAGAGCTTTATCTCTTAATGGTGCATTCAATGTAGGAAATAGAGGTA
>CAZAJU010000133.1:2999-4859 GCA_964485455.1 uncultured Tissierella sp. | reverse complement strand
TTAATATCTTGGTTAACAAAGTTAGTAATTATTGGTTGGGAACCAATTTTATTAGGGTATAATATGAAATGCATGTGATTAACAAAAAAGGAGGATGTTTTATGTATCTAAGAAACAAAAAAGTTATTAGTATCATCTTATCAATCGTTCTTTTATTGGGCATCATGGTAGCACCCGGTGTTTCAATGGCAGCAGAACCAGAATCTTTAACAATTGTTCATGTTAATGATGTCCATGGAGCATTGAAGTACAATGAGGGTAGTGGACAAATAGGCTTTGGAAGGCTTCAAACCAAGCTAAATGAGTTGAAAGATCAAAATCCTAACTTGCTTTTAATGAATGCTGGGGACTCCTTCCATGGAGATGTAGATGTAAACTTATCCAATGGCCAGATAATGGTGGATATGATGAATCTTCTTGGGTTTGATGTTATGGTTCCGGGAAATCATGATTTCAACTACGGATATGATAGGCTTCTTGAGATAAAGAAAGCAGCAGAATTTCCAATTCTAGGTGCAAATATTATTAAAGAAGCTGATGGCAAATCTGATTTTGAAGGCTTTGTAGTTAAAGAAATGGAAAATGGGTTAAAGGTAGGTATATTTGGAATTACTACAGAAGAGACTAAATTCAAGACTCATCCTGATAATACAGAGGGAATTGAGTTTGCAGACGGTGTAGAAACTGCAAAGAAAATGGTGAAACAATTAAAAGACGAGGATGTAGATCTTATTGTTGCTTTAGTTCACCTAGGGAATGAAGGAACCACTTTGACAACTTCTAGAGAGCTAGCCCAAGAAGTAGATGGCATTGATTTAATAATTGATGGTCATAGTCATGAAAATTTAAATGAAACAGTTAATGGTGCATTGCTTGTTCAAGTAGGAAACTTTTTAAAGAATATAGGCGTTGTTAATATTGAGATAGTAGATGGAAAAATTACTAAAATAGAAGAGAAACCAGTAACATTTGAAGAGGCAAAAGCAATTGTTCCAGATGAAGCAACTGAGGCTGCCATAGCAGCTGCTCTAGCAGGAAATGCGGAGAAGAAGTCTGAGGTAGTAGGTAAAACTAATGTAGCTCTTGATGGTTTAAGGGCAAATGTTAGAACAGGTGAAACCAATCTTGGAAATCTAATAACTGATGCTATGAGAAAATCTACAGGTGCAGATATTGCATTTACCAATGGTGGAGGCATTAGGGCATCTATAGATGAGGGAGATATTACATTTGAAGAGATTATTACAGCCTTCCCATTTACAAATACTCTAGCCGTTATAGAGGTTACGGGAGCAGAATTAAAAGCAGCATTAGAACATGGTGTGGATTTATATCCTGAGCAAGCAGGACATTTCCCACATGTTAGTGGAATGACATATAAATTCGATGCAGGCAAAGCAGTTGGAAATAGGGTAGTAGAAGTTTCCATAGGGAAAGAAGCATTAGATGAAACTAAAACTTACAAACTTGTTACCAATGATTTCTTGGCAGCAGGTGGAGATGGATATACTATGTTTAAGGGTAAACCTTTCGTAGCTGAGGGTGGATTGTTATCAGATGTTCTAATTTCCTATGTAAAGGCTGAGGCTGAAGTTTCTCCTGCTGTTGAAGGCAGAATAACTATTATTCCAGCTCCTGTAGCAGAACCAGCTCCGGAGCCTGAGCCAACACCAGCACCAGCACCTACTCCTGCAGCAGATATTAAGTATACTGTAGTAAAAGGAGATTGGTTATCAAAGATAGCTCTAAGATATAATAAGGCATGGCAAGACTTAGCAGAATATAATAAGATCAAAAATCCTAACCTAATCTATCCAGGTCAAATAATATTGATACCACAATAAGAAGTAAGAGGTAAGA
>CAZAJU010000133.1:0-2899 GCA_964485455.1 uncultured Tissierella sp. | reverse complement strand
GGAACTTACTACTAATTTTTTGTTAAAAAGAAGGATTTTAAAAAACTATATAGAAATTAGCATAAATGATATTTTTTAAGGAGCATGAAAAGAAGATGGGAAGAAAACCTAGGGTTGAGTACTATGGAGCTATATACCATATAAGGTACAAGGGGGGCTTAGATATATTTTCAGAGGATGAAGACAAGTTGCAGCTACTTGGAATTCTAAGCGATGCTAAAGAGCTCTTTGATTTTAAATTACTTGCTTATTGCATTATGGAAGATAGATATGATTTATTTATAAAAACTCACAATATTTCCATTACAAAAGTGATGCAAAGGGTAAATATGTTATATGCAAGGTATTATAATCAGACATATATGAAAAAGGGACCTGTTTTTAGAGGAAGGTACAAGAGTAATGTAGTTAAAAATCAGGACATGCTTTTAAATGTGGTTAAATATATACATATGATTCCCGTATATGAAAAAAAGACTCAATCTATTGATGAATATAAATGGAGTAGTGATTTTCATTATAGGATGAATATTGAAGGGATTGTAGATATTGATTTTGTATTGGATATATTGGCTTTAGAAAGATATGATGCTATAAATACTTATAAAGAGCTTTTGAGCAAGCTAGAGGGTGAAGCTGAGCTTGTAAAGGGCTATTACGATGAAGAAAAGGACGTTATAGATAAAGAGAAACGACACATTAGCTTGGATGATATTCTTTTAATGGTTTGTGGAAATGAATCTGATTTTCAACTGATTAAAAGTGGTTCGAAAATGTCTCATTTAATGAAGTATAAGGAGGATTATATTAAAGAAAGCAGTGAACTAGGGTTTAAAAACATTGATATAGCACACAATATAGGTATTTCTGATAGAGCTGTAAGAAAGTATTTGTTGAGATTAAGGGGGAATTAGGATGTCTTATTTAAATCTTAATACAGAAGAACTGATACAATTATTGGAAGAAAGGGATTCTGAAATTCAAAGACTTAAAAAAAAGATAGAGGAAGAAACTATAAGGGATCAAACTACCTCTCTTTTTAATAAGGGCTTTCTGTACAAAGCACTAAGTCATGAGATGAACAGAGCTCAGAGAAGTCAGTCTTACTTAAGTGTATTATTACTTGGAATAAATAACTTTAACTCCATCAAGGAAAGATATGGGGATGAAATTACTAATATTATTTTGGTTCAGATAGCAAGACTTTTGAAAGTCTCCATAAGGGATGTAGATATTGTAGGAAGATATGGAGATGGGGAATTTATGTTGATACTACCTGATATGAGTCCAAATAATGGGAATATAGTAGCTGAAAGAATCCAAAGGCTCATGGAAAAGGAAATATTTCCAATAGAATCAAGAGTAACCCTTTCCTATGGAATAAAAAGCTTTGAAGGTGAATCCATAAATAAGTTAATAAATATTGCAGAAACAAACCTAAGTCTAAATAGAAAAAATTTTAACAGATAAGATTTCAAATCTCAATATTCATTGTTAGAGTTTTGGTTTAAGAGTATACATTATTTTAATCCTTAGTACTGGGGTGATATAGCACTTTGTTAGAATATTACCAAAATTGACTTTAATATAGTGTGTAAGGTATAATGATGATGAATAAGCATATGTACTTATATAAGTACAAATAATAAAGGGGGAAAGAATATGAAAAAGGTAATGTTATTGGCTTTATCTGTAGTGCTTGTACTTGGTAGTTTAGCTGGCTGTGCTGGCAGTGGTACAACAAATAGCGGTACTAGCAGTGAAAGCGATGTCATTAAGATAGGAGTATTTGAACCTATGACTGGTGCAAACGCAGCAGGTGGAGAAATGACAGTAGAAGGTATTGAACTTGCTCATGAAAAAGTAGGAGAAGTTTTAGGTAAGAAAGTAGAATTAGTTATTGTTGATAATAAGTCTGACAAGGTAGAAGCTGCTAATGCTGCATCCAAGCTTATTGAGCAGGATAAAGTTGTAGCGATTATAGGAAGTTATGGTAGTTCATTATCCATGGCAGCAGGAGATATAGTTAAGAATGCTCAGGTTCCTGCAGTAGGTTGTTCACCAACAAACCCACTTGTTACATTGAACAATGATTACTACTTTAGAGTTTGCTTTATAGATCCATTCCAAGGTACAGTAATGGCTAACTATGCATTTAATGACCTAGGAGCTAAAACAGCAGCTATAATTCAAGACGTACAAAATGACTATTCAGTAGGACTTTCAAGATATTTCGTTGAAGCATTTACTAAGTTAACTGGTGATGCAAATAGTATAGTAACTACTACATCATACAATGCAGGAGATCAAGATTTTACAGCTCAACTTACAAGCGTAAAAGCACTAAATCCTGATGTAATATTTGCTCCAGGAAACTATGGTGAATCAGCATTACTTATTAAACAAGCTAGAGACTTAGGAATCACAGCTCCAATCCTTGGTGGAGATACTTGGGAATCCCCAGAATTCCTATCAATAGGTGGAGCAGCTGTTGAAGGGGCTGTTTATTCAACTCACTTTACAGCAGAAGCCCCAGTTACAGAAGTATCAAAAACATTCTTAGCAGATTACAAAGCTAAATACAACCAAGATGCAAACGCATTTGCAGCTTTAGGATATGATGCTTATATGGTAATTATCGATGCTATAACAAAAGCAAATTCTGCTGATCCAGTTGCAATAAGAGATGCTATAGCTGCTACAAATGGATTTGTAGGCGCTACAGGAAACATAACTCTTGATACAAATGGAGATGCAGTAAAATCAGCAGTTATCAATAAAGTTGAAGGTGGAAAATTCACATACCTAACAACAGTTGAACCTATTAAATAATTAGTGAACAAGTAACAGTGAACAGTGAATAACGAAAAAGTACCAGAAACACTGTTCACTGTTCACT
>CAZAJU010000132.1:0-4984 GCA_964485455.1 uncultured Tissierella sp. | reverse complement strand
ATCCCTGCTACAATAGCACCTGCAAGGTTTTTCAACATCATCATATTGGAAAGTAGCAATCCTCCCTGAACATCGGTAGAACCACTAATTGCTGACTTTAAGAATTCAAGACTCTCTGCTCTTGTATTGGCGTTCTCTGCTGATGATATAGCATCATTAATGGATTCCAACATATCATTCCATCCCTGCACATTCTCCAATCCTGAAGAGCCAGATAGAAACTTAATCTTTCCTCCTATCTCCCCAGTGGAAAGGTTGATGTATGAGCCGATAACTATACAAAAGGAGAGCATAGTAAGGCTCTTCTTGGTGATAGGATTCCTTGTAAGACATAGCATAACAATGACTTTTGTATAAGGAGGAATAGTATGAACTCTGATGAAAGTATAAAAGTCATTTTGCGATTCTACGAGGCAGTGGAAAAGCTTATAGAAACAGGGCAAATAAGAGGTAAACAGACCTTCACCAATAAATACGGAATAAACAGAAGGAACTTCATCTTCGTTGAGAAAAACCCACAGAGTAATATGTTTCAGATTGCTTGGTTAGGCCACCTGATAAGAGATTACAATGTCTCATCAGAATGGCTGATGACAGGCGAAGGGCAAATGTTTACAGAAGATGAAAATAGAGAGAAACGGAATATTCCTATTAGATAAAGAAGGTGACAAACCAGATGCGAGACTGCGATACAGGATTAGATGGGGAAAGAAACACTCCCTATCTATCTTGGTTGGTTATAGGGTAGAGATAGCAAAATGGAGTTTGGAAACTCAGAGGTGTAAGCTGTCCACTACTCACGGAAAAAACAAAATACAGGCTAATGTCATAAATAAGGCAATAGAGGCCGTAGAGAATAAGTTTGAACAGATATTCTACTCCTTCGAAATAAAGGGGCAAATACCCACTCCAGAAGAGATGAGAAAGGAATATGACATCCTTACTGGGAAGGCGGAGAGAGAGAATAATTGTCTCTTCGGGATCTTCGACTACTTCATCACAACTGTTGGAAAGCAGAACTCCTGGTCAAAGGCAACCTATATAAAATTCAACTCTCTCAAGAACCAATTGCAGGTCTTTAATGACAAATTGGTATTGAACGAGCTAACTGAAGATATCCTACATGATTTTGTTAGTTTTCTTCATACTCCTGTTGCTATGCAAATGTCTAATGTGACTGCAACAACAGGTATGAAAAACACAACTATTGCAAAGAAGATTTCATACCTGAGGTGGTTCCTGAGATGGGCAAAGCATAAAAAATACTACGATGGACTACTCCATGATTCATTCAGACCTAAACTCAAGGGAATAGATGGCAATGCAAAAGAAATAATCTATTTGAATCTTGATGAAGTATTGCATCTATACAAATTTCAATTCAAAGAGCCTTATCTGGAGAGAGTAAGAGATGTATTTATCTTCATGTGCTTTACAGGAATGAGGTATTCAGATGTGGCCAAACTTAAGAGGTCAGATATATTTGATGATTATGTCTTTATCGTAACAAAGAAGACCGTTGATGGGATTAAGATTGAGTTAAACAACATCAGCAGAGCCATTCTGGATAAGTATAAAGACTTTCCTTTTGAGAAAGACTTAGTCCTTCCTGTTATAAGTAACCAAAGGATGAATGAGTACCTCAAGGAGATGGGGAAGAAAGCTGGTATAGACTCTCCTCAAAGGATTGTTTATTTTTTGAAAGATGAAAGAATTGAAGAAGTCTATCCAAAATATGAATTACTTTCTTGCCATTGCGGAAGGAGGACATTCGTTGTCAATGGTCTTTATCTCGGAATCCCTCCAATTGTAATTATGGAGTGGACTGGCCACTACGATTACAAATCTATGAAGCCATACACTAAAGTAGTGAACAAGCTCAAGGAAAAGGAGATGGCGAAGTTTAATATCTCAATTCCTGAATAAAAAGTTATATCAAAGATTAAACGGGTCAATAAGGACTTTCCAAGAAGAAATTATATGGAAAAAATATTATCCAAATTATAACCAGAATTCAAAATTTAATAACTTTACAATGTGCTTTTTAACGAGATATTAGGCAGTTAATTGTCAGTATAGCCACTTGTAAATGCTCCTAAATAATGGGTCGTTTCAACAATAATGTTGATGAAAAGCTAAACATAATCTTTAATAAATTGTATTTAAACATCTTAGACTAAAAATGAGCAAAAAAAAGAGAGCATACGGAGTAAATACTTTCATCAATGAGGTTCATATCAATAAAGTTGATTTTAGTGAAACCTACAAACTCCCTGAATATAGATACATTGTTGAGATAGTTGAGATTCGACAGGAAAATGGCAACGGGTTGGATGAAATGAAAATTTACACTGAAGGGAATCTAGAAATCATAGAAATTGGAAACTGGAGAATTTCACCAGTAGTAAAGATGCCTTTCTCCTGGTCTGGGTGGGACGATATTATTGAATTACAAGACAAGGCACTTAATGTATTAAATATTAGAGCAACTCCTGATTCAGCATCCATTTATAAAAAGGAAGGATTTGAAAAGGACATTAGGTGGGTTTTTGAAACAATAAAATCAATGTCAGAAATTGAAACAACGGAGCAATACAAATTATTGGAGCACATAAATGAAACTAATAGAAAAATTTCAATCTACTCATCAAACGGAAGTTGGACAAAACCAATTATAGAAATTGCCGAAAGAATTGATTATGAAATTGAGACAGTATCTACTATTGAATCGTCAGAGAAGAGTCAGTTAATGTTAAAAGTGAAAATTAACGAGACAATAGACCTGTTCAACAAAATGTATATCAGAAGAATTGACTATGAAAAGGGTAGGTAGTAACAAAATCCTTCTCCCAAAGAACTTCTTTTCAAGCAAGAGAAGTAATTATATTATGTAAGAGTTATCAATAAAATAGTTAAATAAATTAATATAGAGCAAAATAGTGAGGGCAGACAATAGTTTGCTCTCATTTTTTTATTAGTTTTGTTTGCATATTTTAATAATATGGCAGAACTTATTACTCAATTCGACGATGGTAGCTTTCTTGAGTTTGATAGAGGAAGATTTGATGGATGGTGTGTTTATCTTACTAGTGTACCAGACCCCTATTAATTGGACTTAAAACTAAAAATTGTTTTATAATTTAGTCCAGCTATTTAGGGGGCTAGTACAGTATATGAAATTGATTATTGAAGGTGCACAAGAAATGGGTTACCCAAAAGACTATATTGAATACTTAAAATCCATTGAAACTATTTAAGATAATTCCGAAAGATTATTATCATCTCACTTGTGATGGCTAACTCCTCTAATTTGAAGAAAGTATCTTATGTTAGTAGACTATGATAAAATATCCTGTTACCAATGTTTGTATACCGCTAGAATCATGGCGTTTAATTTAAAAGATAATTAAAGTAGCCAAACGAGCATTACAATATTGGTTTTATCGGAAATTTATATGTTTTCTGACTAAAATTTTGTTAGGATTACATAATAATCATATATTTAGAGACATTAAATTAAAATCTATTGAATCATGACTCCCCGACTACTAATCCATCATGTTTCCTTTATTAAAGTTATTATCAATAGGAATTTCCATCAAAATCAATATTTTTTGAATATTTCTAAATAATTTGCAATGAGAGAATTACTAAAAGGTATTAGAAGTGAAGTAACAATTAAAAATGGATTGTTGTTCTTTGGTGAAAAAAGATTAGAATTAGGATCCAGAGAGTTTGAAATTATAGCAGACAATTGCTGGGATATAATGAACGAAGCACTTACAAGAGAATTCAATAATTCCGAACTTGGTGAAAAATTCATTAATGCATTAAAGTATAATTTTTATATAAACTTTGAAGAATCTGAAGAGATATTTTTTAATACTTCACCAGAATTTAACACGGATTATGACAAATTCATTAATACATCTTTTAAATGGTCAAATTCATCAAGAAAAGATAGTAAAAGAAACTTTTTAGATTGGTTTGAATTGATTTTTAACAGACCACCCTCATTTGTATGTGAAAAAATATTTGAGAATAAGCATATAAAAATAAATTATTTTAATTCAGGAAATTTAAATTATTTATGCGAAATATCCTTTGATTCTAATCATGAAAAGACTGTTGATATATATAGCATTGAATTTCAAGAAGAATTTTGCAAGCTAGAGAAGAATATCCAACAAGGATTAATTTACATTATTGATTCTGTTTATTATTATAAAAACAAAAGATATTTTTCAGAATATGATATTGAGGATTGGACTCCATTAAAGTACAAAGAGAAACTTCATGATTTAGGAGTCTGGGACACTTATGTCCAGGAAGTATTCGGGTATTACAAAAAATTAAGAATTCCCGGAAATTTATCGCCTTATGAATATTATAAAAAATTTACCGAAGGCAATTTTTTAAATTTTGCAGATTTTGTAAGTAAATCATTTTACTGGGCATGGGGAGTAAAAACCTATTCCTGGTGGTATAAAACTGTCTTTGGAGAAGAATTCCAATATGAAGGCTATGGATTAACTAATAAAGATCTTAGCAGTAAAATTGATAATTATAAAGATGGAAATGGATATTCTAGATCTGAATATATTGGAGATGACCCTTATACAGATCGAGATGCATTCATCGATGCATATAGTGATGGCTTCAGTGAAGCAGAAGATGATCGCTATTTCAATAATGATAATGATTATTAAAATACTATAAACTATAAATTTATGGACGGAATATTTTTTAAAGACGGAATTTACTTATTAATTTCAAAGCTCCAAATAGATTCTAATTCAGATAATTATATTACTGGTGGTGGAATAGTTAATTTATATGGAAATAGAGTTAAACTTTTTAAAATTGATCATAAATTAAGTTTTTATATTGATGGTATAAGTATAATAAAAATAAATGGCTATAAAGATCGTTACGGAGAAATTTATTATTCTATAGAATCAGAATTATCATATGAAGTAGTTGT
>CAZAJU010000131.1:0-5028 GCA_964485455.1 uncultured Tissierella sp. | reverse complement strand
ATAGGGGGAGTGTTTTTAAAGTTGAACTTCCTGCAAGGACAAAACAAAACCAAGAAGTAATAGAAGAAACTAATTCTAAGAGCAATAAAATCGAGAATATAATAATCGAGTTTTCTGATATTTATTCTGTTTAAAATCATCGAGTATTAGAAAATGGAGTTTCATATGGTCTGCAATATGTAATAGTTATGAAAAGGACGAGGATGGAATTTTACGACCAACTATTTTAAAGGCAGTTTGGCATTATCCTGAAGGTGATTTGATATATTTTGACGGAAACAATATCCAGTTCACCTTTGGATAGGTTTAAGGTAATTTAAAATTTCATTGCTATAAATTCATCTTTCTGATAGAATTGGGATTAAAAAACAAAGGGTGATTTAGTGGGGGCAAAGTTTAAGATTATATTTTCAATGACTATATTTGGTACTATAGCACTTTTTGTAAAGAATATACCTCTTTCTACTGGTGAAATTTCACTGTTTAGAGCACTAATTGGTTCCATATCCATAGTAGCTTACAAGATATTTAGTAAGAAGAAGATGGTTTTGTCTGAGATAAAAAAAGATTTACCTTTATTGTTTTTATCAGGGGCAGCCATGGGATTTAACTGGATACTTCTCTTTCAAGCATATAGATATACTACAGTTTCCCTTGCAACACTAAGCTACTATTTTGCACCAGTACTATTGATTATACTGAGTGCAGTTTTTCTTAAGGAAAAGCTTAGCATGAAACAGATAATTTGCTTTATAATGGCAACACTTGGGCTTGTATTGATTATAGGTTCTGGAGGTTTAGAAACATCAAGTACGACATTATTAGGTATTGTTTATGGACTTGGAGCTGCAGCTCTATATGCTACGGTCATATTCCTAAATAAATTGATAAAGAATGTTACAGGTATAGATAGAACCCTTATACAGTTTATTGCAGCAATAATAGTTCTGACTCCTTATGTAGTTCTAACTACGGGTATTAATATTTTAGAAGTGCCTAGTTTTGGAATTATAAATCTTCTAATCTTGGGAGTTTTTCATACTGGATTTACCTATTGTGTATACTTTTCATCAGTAAAGAATCTAAAAGGGCAAGAAGCAGCAATTTTAAGCTATGTAGATCCTCTTGTATCTATTATACTTTCCTTCCTTATACTAGGAGAATCCTTAAGCTTATTACAAGCAATAGGTGGTTTGATGATACTTGGATTTACTTTGTTGAATGAGTTAAATTTAGATTTTTTTAGGGGGACAAAAGTTATTATTAAACCTGATACTGAAAACATTAAATAAGAATACTTAAATGAGGGAAATCATGATGGAAAACGCTTCTTTTATATTAATGATATTTGGAGTACTATTTTTTATATTATTTATTTATTCTATATCCAAGCAAAGAAGCAGCCTCTCTCTTCTAGTTTCTTTTTCATGACTTGCAATATCCATATATATTATGGCTTATGGCTTCGAACTGAGCGCTAGATCTTTGGATTCAATTATATTTTTTATAAAGTTGGAATACTATGGGGTACCTTTTATTTCAGCTTTGTGGATATTAATTGGATATAAAATGCGATTCAATAAGAAGCTGTCTGTAAGATTTATTCTATTAATCATGACAATTCCATTCTTAACCTTGATTTTAAGCAACACAAATGAATATCACCATTTAGTTTATAAAGATATTTCAACTATAGAAGTTGATGGTGGGTATTTATTAGCAGATATAGAAAGAGGTCCTTGGTATTATATAAATATTATTTATAATTATGCTGCATTGCCATATAATTTAGTTTCGTTGTACAGAACTTGGCAAAATGGGAATAAGACCATAAAATTACAAGCTAAGACATTGTTTTTGGGTTTAATGTGGCCTGGGTTGGCTACTATACTTTATTTTTCAGGGATTTCTCCTTTTAAAGTTGACTTGATTCCTTTTGGACTTGCCATATCGGGTATTTTTCTTTACATTGCTATATTCAATTTTGGATTTCTCGATATAAAAGAAATAGCAAGAGATATAACTTTTATGGAAATGAGTGAAGGTATAATTGTATTTGATAATAAGAATAGACTCGCTGACTTTAATAAATACAGTAAAAAAGTATTCCCATGGTTGAATAGTAATCTTATTGGAACTGATATTTCATCTTGTGAAGGTATAAATAGCATGCTTATGCAAGAGGAGGATTGTTTTGAATTAAGTATAGATAATAATTCTAATAAAATTTATGAAGTTAATAAAACAATCCTTTATGAAAAAGGTCGTATAAGTGGTACTGTGTTTTTTATTAGGGACATTACAAAAC
The DNA here is from genome assembly GCA_964485455.1 of uncultured Tissierella sp. Classification (GTDB taxonomy): domain Bacteria; phylum Bacillota; class Clostridia; order Tissierellales; family Tissierellaceae; genus Tissierella_B. Next base: position 2,720 of record CAZAJU010000131.1, on the reverse strand, counting down.
ATAAGGAAATGTTAGTAAAGCTTAGTGATATGGCTAACTATGATGAATTGACCAAAATTTATAACAGAAGAAGATTAATGGAAGAAGCAGAAAAAGAATTCTTAAGATTTAAGAGAAATGGAAAATATATTTCAGCATTAATGGTGGACATTGATAATTTTAAAAAAGTAAATGATAATTTTGGACATCAAGCTGGTGATGAGGTAATAAAAGTGATTGCAGATTTATTGAAGGATAGGATCAGGAAAACTGACATAATAGGCAGGTATGGAGGGGAAGAATTTCTAATAATATTACCTGATACAAATGAAGCATCTACATATAAGTTTGCTGAGGAAGTCAGAGAGCTAGTAAAGGAAAAAAATATTGTATATGCTGATAAATTTATAAAAGTAACTATTAGTATTGGAGTTAAATCTGTAAATAGGGATGAGGAAGAGGTCACTTTACAAAACATGATACAACTTGCTGATTCAGCATTATATAAGGCAAAAAATAGTGGCAGAAATAAAACTTGTATTTATTCATAATAAAAAGAGATAAGGCTATGAACTGACCTTTGTAAAGTAGACAATTAATTTAATTAAGAATTTATGAAATATGGATGCTTGATTTCTATATTCTAGAGGAGTCATGCATCCTATATTGATTGTTTTGATGGACTTCCAGTAAGCTGGACTATTGGCACATCACCTAGTGCAGAACTAGTTAATACAATGCTTGATGAAGCTATTCTTATACTTAGTCAAAATGAAAAACCTATTATAAATTCTGACCGGGGCAGCCATTATCGTTGGCCAGCCTGGGTTGAACGGATGGAAAAAGCACAACTTACACGCTCAACGTCAAAGAAAGGTTGTTCACCTGATAACTCTGCCTTTGAAGGCTTTTTTGGGAGACTTAAAAATGAAATGTTTTATGGTTACTCATGGGCTGATTTTACAATAGTTCAGTTCATAGAGCAGTTCCGAGAAATATAAAGCAACATATTAGAAGATAAGAGGGGTGTAATTAATGCGAAACAGAAAGCTATTAATTCCCATAGTATCCCTATTATTAATCTTTGCAGTTGTCTTTACTTTAAATCAAGTTAAACAACTAATAAAAGATCCATTACAGAAATATGTAGAATCAGCTACTAATTTTGATATCAATGCATTCGAGAATAAAAATGGAATCATTGATATTACACTTGAAACTTTAGATACTCCAAACTGGACAAGAGAAGATTTTATTCAATTAGAAACCAGGATTATATATGATGCTGTAAAGCATTTCCCAACAGAAGATATAAACACATTTAAGAACATAACTGTTCGTTTTATAACTGAAAAGACTAATAGAGAAATTTCAAAGATAGCTGTCAGTGGAGATACCCTAATAAATAGAAATTGGGGAGAAATTGAAAATTATCAACTTGAAGAAAATGTGGACTCATATTATTACAAACCTTAAAAAGTCGGGATTAAAGTCAATACGTAAATCAACTGAAATCGTTGAAATAAATTCCACTACCTATTTAGTAAAAAAAAGATAGTTTTATCTGAGATAAAAAAGGATCTATCGCTATTGTTTTTATCAGGGGCAGCCATGGGATTTAACTGGATATTTCTCTTCCAAGCATATAAATATACTACAGTTTCCCTTGCAACACTAAGCTATTATTTTGCACCAGTACTCTTGATTATACTGAGTGCAGTTTTTCTTAAGGAAAAGCTTAGCATGAAACAGATAATTTGCTTTATAATGGCAACACTTGGGCTTGTATTGATTATAGGTTCTGGAGGGTTAGAAACATCAAGTACTACACTAAATACTAGGAGAATCCTTAAGCTTACTACAAGCAATAGGTGAAATGATGATACTTGGATTTACCTTGTTAAATGAATTGAATATTGGTCTCCCAAAAGATAAGAAGTATGCTAAAAAGCCTAAATTCGAAAGTATGAAATAAAGAAATCCTCTGGATAGAGTCTCCAGAGGATTTTGTATTAAAATAGTATATGCATTAATATTGATCCAAATATTATTGCTAATATAGTTCTTTCGAAGAAAACTACAACCAATTCCCATAATTTTAATGGAAGCTTAGAAGCCATCATTACTACTATTGTCTCGGCAAAGAATATTATTTGTACGATGGATACTGCTGTTACAAGATATCTTGCACCCGGTTCGATAATATCGATATTATTCTTAATTAACAATACTGGTAAGAACATCTCAGCAATACCTACAGGGAAACTTGGTGCAATCATTTCAGCATTTGGAACCTGCAAAATATTGAGTAATGGTTCAAAAGCTTTTCCCATAATTACAAATAATGGGGTAGTTTCTGCTATTATTAACGCTGATACAGCCACAAAACATAATAGAGATAAAACCTTAGGAATTACTTCAAAACCATCTCTTAAACCTAAAAGCATTTCTGACTTAAGATCTGGTGCTGTAATGGCTTTTTTAGAGGCTCTAGCGATTCCAGACTGAATTATATTGCCATTAGTTTTTATACTCTTGATATCTTCAGCGGTTTGAATTCTTCCATCTATATATACATTCTTCTTCTTGTTAAATGGAGGTATTCTAGCAATAAAAGCACTGACTATCAGAGTAAGTAAAAGGGATGAAAAATATACTACAAGGAATTTATCTGCAAGGCCTGCTGTATCGATAACCATATATGCAAAACCTACACTTACTGCACTAAATCCAGTTACTAC
>CAZAJU010000130.1:0-5038 GCA_964485455.1 uncultured Tissierella sp. | reverse complement strand
ACTTTTGGAAAGGAGGAATAATCATGGGTAGATCTCTTAAAAAAGGACCTTTTTGCGACGATCATCTTCTTAAGAAAATAGAAGAATTAAATAAAACTAATGATAAAAAAGTAATAAAGACATGGTCTCGTCGTTCAACTATATTTCCAGAAATGGTTACACATACAATAGCTGTTCATGACGGAAGAAAGCACGTTCCTGTATATATTACTGAGGATATGGTAGGTCATAAATTGGGTGAATTCGTTCCAACAAGAACATTTAGAAGTCATGTTGACAAAAATGAAAGATCATCTGGTGTTAGATAGAAAGAGAAGGAGGGAAATATAGTGGAAGCTAGAGCTATAGCAAAATATGTAAGGATTTCACCTTTAAAGGTTAACTTCATATGTAATGAAATCAGAGGAAAGCAAGTAGACGAAGCTCTTTCAATCTTAAAGTTCACACCAAAACGTGGTGCAAAAGCTCTTGAAAAAGTGCTTAACTCTGCAATCGCAAATGCTGAAAATAACTTTAACTTAGATAGAGACAATCTATATGTTTCAGAAGCTTATGCCAATGAAGGTCCTCGAATGAAAAGATTCAGACCTAAGGCAAAAGGTATGGCTTATCCAATAATAAAGAGAAGTAGTCATATTGGAGTTGTAGTTAAAGAACGTGATTAGAAGGAGGGATAGTTAATGGGTCAAAAAGTAAACCCACACGGTCTAAGAGTCGGTGTTATTAAGGAATGGGACTCAAAGTGGTATGCTAATAAAAAAACTTTCAACGAATTTTTACTAGAAGATCATAAAATTCGTGAATATGTAAAGAAGAAATTATTCATCTCTGGCGTTTCTAAAGTAGAAATCGAAAGAGCTGCTAATAAAATAAAGGTTACTGTATTCACTGCTAAGCCAGGGATGGTTATTGGTAGAGGTGGAGCAGGAGTTGAAGAATTAAGAGTAGCGTTAGAAAAACTAACTAAAAAAGGTGTTGTAGTAAACGTAGAAGAAATCAAAGTTCCTGAGTTAGATGCTCAACTAGTTGCTGAAAACATTGCTGCTCAACTTGAGAGAAGAGTTACTTTCAGAAGAGCAATGAAGCAAGCTATCCAAAGAACTATGAGATTCGGCGCAAAGGGAATAAAGACAGCAGTATCTGGTAGATTAGGCGGAGCTGATATGGCTAGAACTGAAGGATACAGTGAGGGAACTATTCCACTACAAACTTTAAGAGCGGATATAGGATATGGTTTTGCTGAAGCTGATACTACTTACGGGAAATTAGGAGTAAAAGTATGGCTTTATAAAGGTGAAGTTCTTCCTACTAAAAAGGTTGCTAAAGTAGTTGAGGAAATTTCAGAAGAAGATAAGTAATTGTTGTAGGAAGGAGGAAGATATTAATGTTAATGCCTAAGAGAGTAAAATATCGTAGAGTGCATAGAGGAAGAATGAAAGGAAAAGCTCATCGTGGTAATACTGTTACTTATGGTGATTTTGGACTTCAAGCATTAGAGCCAACCTGGATAACTTCCAATCAAATAGAGGCTGCAAGACGTGCGATGACAAGATATATTAAGAGAGGCGGAAATGTTTGGATTAAGGTATTCCCAGACAAACCGGTAACAGAAAAACCTGCTGAAACTCGTATGGGTTCCGGTAAAGGATCACCAGAATATTGGGTAGCAGTAGTTAAGCCTGGTAGAGTTTTGTTTGAAATGGGTGGAGTAGATGAAGAAGTTGCTAGAGAAGCAATGAGACTTGCTGCTCACAAACTTTCCATAAAGACAAAGTTTATCAAGCGTGAAGAGCAAAGTGAGGGTGGTGAAGCTAATGAAAGCTAAAGAAATTCGCCAAATGTCAGAAAAAGAATTAAACACTGAATTAACAGAACTGAAAACTGAATTATTCAACTTGAGATTTCAATTGGCTACTGGTCAATTAGATAACCCCTTAAGAATAAAAACAATAAGAAAAGATATAGCTCGTGTTAAAACAATCGTTAAAGAACGCGAACTAGGAATAGGAAAGGAGGTTTAATCTCTAATGGAAAGAGGAAATCGTAAAGTTCAGATTGGTACTGTAGTTAGCGATAAAATGGATAAGACAGTTGTTGTAGCTATAGAAACATTTGTAACTCATCCTTTATATAAGAAACAATTAAAGAGGACAACAAAATTCAAGGCACATGATGAAAATAACGAATGTGGTATTGGTGATAGAGTAGAAATAATGGAGACTAGACCATTAAGCAAGGATAAAAGATGGAGAGTATCAAGTATTATAGAAAAGGCTAAATAGTCCTTTTAATCGAAGGGAGGTATTCTAAATGATTCAAACCGAAAGTCGTATGAGGGTAGCTGATAACTCTGGCGCGAAAGAAGTATTGGTTATCAGAATCCTAGGTGGTACTAACAGAAAATATGCAAATGTTGGAGATATAGTAGTTTGTGCTGTTAAGAGTGCAACACCTGGTGGGGTTGTTAAAAAAGGTGATGTTGTAAAGGCAGTAATAGTAAGAACGAGTTATGGTGTTAGAAGAGATGATGGTTCATATATTAAATTCGATGATAATGCAGCGGTTATTATCAAAGAGGATAAGAATCCAATTGGAACTCGTATATTCGGACCTGTTACTAGGGAATTAAGAAGAGGAAACTTCATGAAAATAATATCCTTAGCACCTGAAGTACTATAGTTAGAGGAGGTGTAAAGTATGCAAATCAAAAGTGGAGATACTGTAGTTGTAATCTCTGGTAAAGATAAAGGAAAGACTGGCAAGGTTTTAAAAGCTATGCCATCTGAAAATAGAGTTATAGTTGAAGGAATCAACATGATAACAAAGCATAAGAAGGCTGCTGGCCCTGCTAATCCAGGTGGAATCCTTAAGTATGAAGGAGCGATCGATGCTTCAAAGGTTATGTATTACTGTGAAAAGGACAAATCAGGAGTTAGAATAGGTCATAACATTACAGCTGATGGTAAAAAAGTAAGAGTATGTAAGAAATGTGGAGAAGTTCTAGATAAATAGTAAGTAGAGAGGAGGTAATAGAATGGCTTCCAGATTAAAAGATAAATATACTAACGAGGTAGTTAGTGCTTTAATGGAAAAATTTCAATATAAGAACGTTATGGAAGTTCCTAAGCTTGAAAAAGTAATAATCAATATGGGTATTGGTGAAGCTAGAGACAATCCAAAGCTTTTAGAATCAGCAGTTAAGGAATTAGAACTTATAGCTGGTCAAAAGCCAATTATTACAAGAGCTAAGAAGTCCATTGCAAACTTTAAACTACGTGAAGGTATGAAGGTTGGTACAAAAGTAACTCTTAGAGGAGAGAAAATGTACGACTTCTTAGATAAATTTATGAACATTGCATTACCAAGAGTTAGAGACTTTAGAGGTGTAAGTGATACTTCATTTGATGGTAGAGGAAACTACGCATTAGGTATTAAAGAACAACTTATATTCCCAGAAATAGAGTATGACATGGTTGATACAATCAGAGGCTTAGATATAGTAATTGTTACTACAGCCAAAACTGATGAAGAAGCTAGAGTGTTCTTAGAGAAAATGGGAATGCCCTTTAAAAAGTAAAGAAGGAGGGAAAAGTCTTGGCAAAGAAATCAATGATTGCTAAACAACAAAGAAAACCTAAGTTTAGCACTAGAGCATATAGTAGATGTAATATTTGTGGAAGACCACATGCGGTTTTAAGAAAATATGGAATTTGCCGTATTTGTTTTAGAGAGCTAGCATACAAAGGTCAAATCCCTGGAGTTAAAAAAGCTAGTTGGTAGTATTTAAGTAATGAAAGGAGGTAACTAATTATGATGACAGACCCAATCGCGGATATGTTAACGAGAATAAGAAATGCTAGTAATGCAAAACATGATTCAGTTGATATTCCTGCTTCTAATATTAAAAAAGAGTTAGCACAAATCCTATTAAACGAAGGTTTCATTAAGGGCTTTGATGTTATAGATGATGCTAAACAAGGTATAATTAGAGTGGATTTAAAGTACGGTAAGCAAAACGAAAAGGTTATTAGTGGAATTAAGAGAATTTCCAAACCAGGACTTAGAGTATATGTAAAGAGCGATGAAATACCTAGAGTTCTTGGAGGACTTGGAATAGTAATCCTTTCAACTTCTAAGGGAATTATGACAGATAAAGTTGCAAGGAAAGAAAATATAGGTGGAGAAGTTATTTGTTACGTTTGGTAATAAATAGCTAGATTATAGGAACAGGAGGTGCACTCATGTCAAGAATAGGATTGAAACCAATCAGCTTGCCAAGTGGGGTTGAGATTAAGATAGATGCAAACAATTTTGTTGAAGTTAAAGGACCAAAGGGTCAACTATCCCAACAAATTGATAAAGATATGGATATTAAGATTGAAGACGGTGTGCTAACAGTTGCAAGACCAACTGAGAACAAGAACCACAAATCACTTCATGGTTTATCCAGAACATTATTAAACAATATGGTAGTGGGAGTTACTGAAGGATATGTTAAGACTCTTGATATCGTAGGAACTGGATATAGAGCTGCAAAGCAAGGAAACAAATTAGTGCTTACTTTAGGATATTCACATCCAGTTGAAATGGAAGACCCTAAGGGAATTGAAACAGAAGTACAAGGAAATAACAAAATCTTAGTAAAAGGTATAGACAAACAACAAGTTGGAAACTATGCTTCTAAGATTAGAGATTGGAGAAAACCAGAGCCATATAAGGGCAAAGGTGTTAAATATACTGATGAAGTTATTAGACGTAAGGTTGGAAAAACAGGTAAGTAGAAGGGAGTGAAACAGAGTGTTCAATAAGGTAAACAAGAAAGAAAATAGAAAAGCCAGACATGAAAGAGTAAGAAAGAAAATATTTGGTACTGCCGAAAGACCTAGACTAAATGTTTATAGAAGCGGCAATCACATATATGCTCAAATAATTGATGATGTTGCAGGTCATACTTTAGTTTCAGCTTCTACTTTGGATAAATCAGCAAACCTTGCTTCTACAAAGAATAAAGAAGCTTCTAAATTCGTTGGAGAATTAG
>CAZAJU010000129.1:0-5045 GCA_964485455.1 uncultured Tissierella sp. | reverse complement strand
TATATTAAAATACTGAAGAGGTGATTTAATGGAATCCATAAAAATAATGGTTGCTGAGCATGAAAATGTTCGTCGTATGCTAAAGGTTATAAGAAATATATCCTATAGAGTTCTTACTAATGGGGAATATGATTTAGATGATTTCCCTAGAATAATCGATTTTGTGAGAACATACACAGATAAACTACACCATGGCAAAGAAGAGGATATACTCTTTGTAACCATGGAAAAAGAGCTTGAAAAACTGGCTAAATCAGGTGCCATAAAGGGTATGTATATAGAACATGATAACGGAAGATTATATATGGCAAACCTAGAAAAAGGAGTCGAAGCCTTTAGACAAGGTAAGGATGATGCAAGGCTTGATATTATAGCAAATGCAATCTGCTATACAGATCTTCTAGATAGGCATATAGAGAAAGAAAATACTGCAATGTACACTTTTGCAGAAAGAATGTTGTCTGATGAATTGAAGGCATATATAGATGAGGAAAGTAGGAAAGTGGATGTAGAGGCTACCTCTAGAGGCACTCAAGATAAATATGAGTCAATGTTATCCGAATTAGAAAAAAAATATAACTAAGGCCTTAGGCTTTAGTTATATTTTTTAACCCTTCTTTATCTAATAGAATAATTACTTTATTTCCCTTCTGCTGAATCAATCCTTGGTCCTGTAAAGCTGTAAGCTTTCTACTAAGAGTTTCTTGACTCATGCCAATTTGGGAAGCAAAGTCTCCCTTGGTCATATTAAGAACTACTTCATCATTATCCCCTGCTGCCTTTAACAAAGCTGAAGCTAGTCTCTCCTCTACTGAGCGAAGATTGATATCTTCTATAAGATTCTGAGCCGTTTCCAACCTACGGCTGAGTTCTGCCATAACCTTAAAAGTAATGGAAGGGTATCTCTCCATCAATACCTTTAGCTTCTTTCCTTCTATAACACACAAAGTAGTCTTCTCAAGAGCCTGAGCTTCCTCTTGATATGGAACTCCACTAAAAAGGGATAATTCACCTAAAAAATCTCCTGGGCTAACAACTCTTATGACCTGTTCCTTACCATTAGGACTAGTCCTTGAGATCTTCACACTCCCTCTATGTGGTACATACAGCTTGTCTCCACTATCCCCTGCTGAGTAGATGATTTCACCTTTCTCATAGGTTTTCACCCTTGTAATGGATTCTACCTCCAACATCTCTTCATAAGTAAGACTGCTAAAGATTGGTACTATTTCTATACAGGTTCTTTCACCTTTATTCATAAAATCCCCCTCAATTAAAAACGGTTCTCTTACCTTAAACTGACTCTTAAATTTGTATCATTTTATGATATAACCCAATAATATCATTTTTGTAACCTTTTATTAACCTACTTTATTTATATATTGGGTATAATTGTTTTAAGGAAGGTGATATCATGAATAAATTCATATCATTAATGATGATTATGACTCTAGTATTTGCATTGTTTGGCTGTACACCTGCTACAAAACCTGTTGATGGACCTGCAGAACCCATAGAAGAGCCTGATGGTCAGATAATCAAACCAGTGGATAAGGTTGATATCGAAAATCTAACTATATTGGATGAATTTGAATTTGACTTTGACAAGGATGAAGAGATGGAAAAAATCTCAATGCTAACTACTGCACAAAAAGATTCAAAAGGAGAAATTGCATGGGATGATGGACAAAACTGGATGTTAATAGTTCAAGATAAGGATAAGGATTATGTATTAGTTGATGAATATGTTCAACTTGGAATGATTGATTTTAATGTGTTTACAATAGATGAAGAATTCTATATATCAACCTACAGCCCAAGAACTGCAAGCCTTACATTAAATATTTATCAATATGATAGGGACAATGACAGCTTTATAATGACTACACCTTATAATCCAAGCGGAAATGTAAATATGATTAAGACTTCCGGAGGATATTAAGAAAAAACAACCAATTGACTCCGGCTATGGCCGGAGTTTTTAAATATGGAGGTGTATTATGTATAAGAGTAAATATTTATTTTTAAGCATGATACTTATAGCTTCAATAATTCTTTCAAGTTGTACAAAGGAGACTTTATCAAATCCAATTACTGAAATACTATTTAAGAGCGAAGAGCTGAACTTTTCCGTAGAAATACCTCATGAGTGGAATAAAAAGTATATCATAGAAGGCTATGAAAATGGGGTGAATTTCTATAGTTTGAACAATAGAGAGTATGGCGGGCTCTTATGCAGTATAGAAAGGTTGGTTGGAGAGCTGATTACAGAAGAGGATATAAATCAAGCTCCTGTTAGCGAAAAAATCATACTTCAAGAAAATGGATATACTTATATATTAAGGATGCCATCAGACGTTCAATTTTCATTAGACAATAATAAATTAACAAAAGAATATGAAGCAATGCAACTACAAGTAGTTAAAATGGCTTCTAGTATAAAATCTATTAATAATAGTATCCCTGTTCCTAAGATAGAAGGATATAAAGTCATAGGAAGTAGCTTTTTTACAATGGAAATACCTAAAGACTGGGATGTAAAAACCACTGAAGACTATGAATTAAGATGGGATATATATTCAGATGAAAATATAATGGGATATATTGAATTGCTTCCCTATAAATCTATATATACTTATTTATATATGGAGACAAGCTTAAACAAATTATTAGTTGATGATCAACTCCAAAGGAAAGCTAATATATATTTAAATGATGAGGATGGATTCGAGGAGATAATGCAAAGTATGATTCTCACATTTGATTTTAAACCTTCTCCTTATACCATCTTAGATGCTGAAACTGCAGCAGTTGAGTACATCAACGGTGGTGGAAAAAAGGTATTTGGACAAATCGAGGATATCAACATAGTAGATGGAGAACCAAAAAATATAACAATAAAGGTTAAAGAATTTGTACCAGATGATATAGCAGATTCAGGTTTTTATATAAAAGACTTAAATCTTAAAGAGGAATATTCCCTAGAGAATGGAGTATTTGTCATACCGCTTGCGCCACCAAACTATAATAACTTTAAGGCCTATGGGATAAATATTCTTGATATTGAATTCATTGAAAGCTATGAACTTTTAAAGGATATGCACTATGATTTTATAATCGGAGCTGATGGACAACTTAAAATTATAAGGGGATTTTATTTGCCATAAAGCTTAACCTAAAAACCTAGATAACTTTCAAAAGGGCTTCCATTTAATAATCAATGGAAGCCCTTTTTCTAAATTTCTATATATTTAATTTTATGAATATATATGATCGCAGTAATCACACTTATATGTGCCCTTCTCCTTATCAAGAAGTACAAATCTATGAACTGCATCCCTTTCTTCTCTTGTGATACAACGTGGGTTTTTACATGAAATAATACCCTCCAGCTTTTCTGGAAGAGTTAGTTGTATCTTGTCTATAATCTTCTCATTCTCAATAATGTTGACAGTCATATTAGGGTCTAGAAATCCCAACATAGTTAAATCAATATCTATGACATTTTCTATCTTTATTATGTCTTTGTGGCCTAATTTTTTGCTACTAGCATTCATTATCAATGCAACAGTAAAATCAGCTTCATCTAGTTTTAAAAAATCAAATATCTTTAAGCCTAAGCCTGCCTTTATATGGTCGATTACGATTCCTTTAGTAATAGTAGTTATTTTTAAATTCATTACTTCACCCCCAAAAGCTTAGCAATTAGTGCCATTCGTACAAACATGCCATTCTTTACCTGCTGGAAATACTTAGCTCTAGGATCTGAGTCTACTTCAACCTTTATCTCATTAACCCTTGGCAGCGGATGAAGGATGGCAAGGTCTGTCTTAGCCTTTTCTAACTTCTTTAAATCCAATATATAGCTGTCTTTTAACCTTTCATAGTCAGCCTCATTGAAGAACCTTTCCTTTTGAACCCTAGTCATATATAAAATATCAAGGGAATCTATTACATCTTCCAGTTTCTCAACTTCTACATATTCTATATTGTTTTTATCCAATACTTCCGTCTTAATATAATCTGGAACCTCTAACTCTACAGGTGAAATTAATACAAACTTTATATTTTTATACCTGGACATAGCTTTTATAAGAGAATGTACTGTTCTACCAAATTTTAAATCTCCACAAAATCCAAGTACTAGATTATCTAAGGTTCCTTTGGATTCTAAAATGGTATATAGGTCTGTCAAAGTTTGAGTAGGATGCTGATGACCTCCATCTCCTGCATTTATTAGAGGTACGGGGCAGTAGTCTGCTCCTAACTTTGGTGCCCCTTCTTTTGAATGTCTCATAACCATTATGTCTGTGTATGCTCCTACGGTTCTTAAGGTGTCTATAAGACTTTCTCCCTTTTGGACAGAACTTGAGCCCGGCTCTGAGAAGCCAACAACCTTCCCGCCTAATCTCAACATTGCGGCTTCAAAGCTTAATCTGGTTCTAGTGCTAGGCTCATAAAACAATGTACCAAGAATCATGCCATCACATATGTGAGCAAATTCCCTTGGATTATTTACTATTTCTCCCGTTAATTCCATAATCTCGTCTATTTCCTCGATGGATAAATCACTTGGGTCTATAAGATTTCTTCCTTTTAGCATATTATTCCTCCTTACTAGTGGGTAACCCTTAGAGGACTGGCGTAGAACTCGTGAATTCACCCTAAATTGGGTTAGGTCCGCAGTTTCGCAGCTCAAATTCATTTACTCCCTAAGGTCGTATGAATTTGGTGCTCATTGCGTTTGACCTACCATCAATTTTGGGAAATTCACCCTAAATTGGGTTAGGTCATAAAAAAAGCCTTCCCTAATGGAAGGCATAGAAAATACACGGTTTACGCTGGCCTTTCCAATCTCTCGGATTGATTTAAAGGTATCTTTTTCAATTAAAATATCATATTAGCTTTAACTTGTCAATTTAAATATCAGAGGTAATTGTATATCGATTACTTCAAGCCATACCGAAAAGCTAGGGGTATATTTTAAGCTCGGATCTTTGACAGTTGAATAATAAAAAAATCGCTGAAGCCATTGAAAAGGCTTT
>CAZAJU010000128.1:0-5050 GCA_964485455.1 uncultured Tissierella sp. | reverse complement strand
ATTAGGCATAAAAGTCATACCTGTAGTACCTACTGTATCTTTAGCACAGAGATTGGAGAAACTCGGTGCAGATGCCCTTATAGTAGAGGGAACTGAAGCAGGTGGTCATGTAGGAGAATTAACTACAATGGCTCTTATTCCACAAGTCGCTGATGCAGTAAAAATACCTGTAATAGCAGCTGGAGGAATAGGAGATAGTAGAGGAGTAGTAGCTGCATTTGCGTTAGGAGCGGAAGGAGTTCAAGTTGGTACTAGATTTGTTTGCTCTCTGGAAGCAAATGTACATCCAAACTATAAAAATCAAATAATCAAGGCTGGAGATAGAGATGCAGTAGTAACTGGGAGAAGTACTGGGCATCCTGTAAGAGTTTTGAAAAATAAGTTTGTAAAGGAATACACTCACATTGAAAAAACTTTGGGACCAGAGGCTCTAGAGGGTATGGGTACCGGAAGGCTTAGGATTGCTGTTGTAGATGGTGATATGGATAATGGATCCATAATGGCAGGACAGATTGCGGGCCTAATTTGTGATATCAAAAGCTGCAAAGAAATCATAAATGATATGTTTAGTGGTACTTATGATGTAATTGAAAAAATATCTTTGTTAAAGGGAGTTGTAGTGAATGAATAAGACTGCTTTTATTTTCCCTGGTCAGGGATCACAATATATTGGAATGGGTCAAGATTTCTACGAAACTATATTAGAATCCAAAAAAGTATTTGATGAAGCGAATGAAGTGCTTAATATGGATCTTAGTGGATTGATTTTCAATGGAAATGAAGAGGATTTAAAGAAAACTGAAAATACACAACCAGCTATTCTTACAACTTGTATTGCGATTCTTAAAGCTATGGAAAAGGAAGGAATCGACTGTGATTATACTGCAGGACTAAGTCTTGGAGAATATAGTTCAATGGTTATGAGTAAGGCAATAGATTTCTCCGATGCTCTAAAGGTTGTTAGAGAAAGAGGAAAATTCATGCAGGAAGCAGTACCTAATGGAGTAGGTGGTATGGCAGCACTTCTAGGTCTTGATAGAGATAAATTATCTATAGTAATCGAAGCAACTAAGGAATATGGAATTGTAGAAGTAGCAAACTATAATAGCCCGGAGCAAATAGTAATTTCAGGTGAAAAAACAGGAATTGAAATAGCCTGTGCAAAGGCTTTAGAATTAGGTGCAAAGAAGGCTGTACCTCTACAAGTAAGTGCACCATTCCATACAAGCTTATTAAATCCAGCAGGAGAGAAATTATCCAAAGAACTTGAAAAGATTAAAATAAATGATTTAAGTAAAAAGGTAGTTTCTAATGTAGATGGAGAGATTATTAAAAACAAGGATGAAATAAAAGCTAAGCTTGTAGACCAAGTTAGTAACTCTGTTTTATGGCAACAATCTGTAGAATATATGATTAACCAAGGTGTAGATACATTTGTAGAGATTGGACCTGGAAAATCATTATCTGGATTTGTTAAAAGAATCAGCAAATCTATGGGCAAGGAAGTCAATACATTAAGTGTAAACAACCTAGAAACATATTATGAAGCTGTTGAAAAGCTAACTAAGGGGGCTTAGTAATGAATGGTAAAGTAGCCCTTGTTACTGGAGCTAGCCGTGGAATTGGTAAGGAGATAGCGTTGGGACTTGCAAATAAGGGTGTCAATGTGGCAATAACCTTCAATTACAATGAAAGCTTAGCCCAAGAGGTAGTGGAAGAAATAAAGCAGTATGGAGTTAAAGCCATAGCAATAAAGGGAAACTCCAGCATAGAAGAGGATGTAAATAACATAGTAGCAAAGGTAGAAGAAGAACTAGGAACCATTGATATATTGGTTAACAATGCAGGAATAACTAAGGATAATCTGATTATCAAAATGAAATCAGAGGACTGGGACGATGTAATGAATGTTAACCTAAAAGGAGTATTTCTAACTACTAAAGCAGTGGCAAGAGGGATGATGAAGAAAAGATATGGAAAGATTATCAATATATCATCCGTAGTGGGAGTTAGTGGCAATGCAGGTCAAGGAAATTACTCTGCATCAAAAGCAGGAATAATTGGGTTTACAAAATCCATGGCAAAGGAACTGGCAACGAGAGGAATTAGAGTTAACGCCATAGCACCTGGCTTCATCAAAACCGATATGACTGATGTGTTGAAGGATGAGGTAAAGGAAGGGCTGTTAAAAAATATACCTCTTGGTGATTTAGGTCAGCCAAAAGATATAGCAAATGCAGTTGTTTTTCTAGCAAGTGAAGAATCAGACTATATAACAGGTCAAGTATTAAACGTAAATGGCGGAATGTCCATGTAAGATTGACCCAAATAATTTAGCGGTGGGAGTTATTAATTTAATTTTAAAATACAGGAGGAATATAAAATGTTATTTGAAAAGGTAAGAGATATAATTGCAGAACAATTGGATGCAGAGGCTAGTGAAATTACAATGGAGACTTCTATGATGAAGGATTTAGAGGCAGATTCATTAGATGCAGTAGAAATTATGATGGCTTTAGAAGACGAATTTGAAGTTACTATTCCGGATGAGGATGCAGAAGGTTTTAAGAATATCGGAGACATCGTAAAGTATTTAGAATCCAAGATCTCCTAATTGAAAGGGGTATAAGATGAAAAGAGTCGTAATAACCGGCCTAGGAGCCATAACTCCTATTGGTATTGGGAAGGATAATTTCTGGTATTCTCTTTTAGAAGGGAAATCTGGAATTGGATATATAACTAGATTCAATACTGAAAATCATGATGTAAAAATTGCAGCTGAGGTTAAGGACTTCAATCCACAAGACTTTCTCGATAAAAAGGAAGCCAAAAGAATGGATAGAATGGCTCAATTTTCAGTGGCAGCAACTCGTCTTGCATTAGAAGATGGAGAAATCAATCTAGATAATTTAAATAGAGATCGAGTTGGAGCAATTATAGGATCTGGAATTGGTGGAATTGAAACCCTTGAGAATGAAGTTATAAAATATACAGAAAAAGGTCCAAATAGAGTAAGTCCTCTGTTTATTCCGATGATGATTTCTAACATGGCAGCTGGTCAGGTTTCTATGAACTTTGGATTAAAGGGAGCTTCTATGACCATAACAACTGCCTGTGCATCTGCTACCCATGCAATAGGTGAATCATTTAGAATGATAAAATCAGGCCATATGGATATGATTGTATCAGGTGGAACAGAAGCAAGTATTACCCCTGTTGCAATTGGTGGTTTCTCTTCCATGAAAGCACTTTCAACAAACAATGATAATCCAGAAAAAGCCTCCCGTCCATTTGAGAAAAATAGGGATGGTTTCATAATGGGTGAAGGAGCAGGAATTGTAATCCTTGAGGAATTGGAGCATGCATTAAAAAGAGGAGCAAAGATTTATGCAGAAGTAGTAGGATATGGGGCTACCTCAGATGCATTCCACATAACTCAGCCGGATCCAGAGGCAAGAGGAGCAACAAATGCTATGAGACTGGCACTTGAAGAAGCTGGTGCAAACTATGAGGATGTAGGCTATATAAATGCCCATGGTACATCAACCTACTTCAACGATAAGCTTGAAACCCTAGCAGTGAAGACCCTGTTTAAGGATCATGCTTATAATATAAATATAAGCTCTACCAAATCCATGACAGGACATCTTTTAGGAGCAGCAGGTGGTATTGAAGCTATTGCAACAGCTTTGGCAATAAAGGAAGGAAAAATCCCTCCAACAATCAACTATGAAACCCCTGATGAAGAATGTGATTTGAATTACACACCAAATAAGTTTGTGGAAAGAGATATAATATTGGCAATGTCCAATTCCTTAGGCTTTGGCGGACATAATGGAAGTATATTATTAAAGAAATATTAATATAGAAGGACCTTAAGACTAATTGGTTTTAAGGTTCTTTTTATCTTAATTTATATTTAATATCGATAACAGAATTAAGATATTATGATTAATTATTGATTATATAGTCAAATTGAGATATAATATTACTACATAAAATAACAATAGAGGTGGTATCATGGAAGAAGCAATCAGACCGTCTGCAGATTTAAGAAATCATTATAATGAAATATCTAAGCTATGTAAGGAATCAAGAGGTCCAGTGATCATTACAGTTAATGGTCGAGGTGATACAGTGGTCCTTGGATTACGGGATTACTACCAAATGAAATCTGAACTTGAGCTATTGAGAACACTAGCAGAAGCTGAAGAGGATGTAAAAAATGGACGAATAGCATCAATGCAGAATTCAATTGAAGATCTTCGTATGTCATTACTAGAGAGAAAAAATGAAGAAGTTTAGAATACTGAGAACTGATAAAGCAGAGGAACAGCTTCGTGATATTATATTTTATATAGCAGATGAATCAGGTGATGTGGATATCGCATTGAGATATTTGGAGAAGATTGAAAATGCTATTATACGGCTTCAGGACTTTCCAGAGTCTAGCAGTATACCAAGATACTCTATTTTAAAAAAACAAGGCTATAGGATATTAATTATCGAAAAACATCTAATTTTTTACAAAGTAAATGAAGAGGAGAATTCTGTGATGGTATATGCTATTGTAGATAGCAGAAGAGAATACCGAAATTTAATTTAAAATGATATTACAAATTTTAAGAAGGACTTTGAAACAGAGATGTTTCAAAGTCCTTTTTACACATATTTATCCCCCCTAACCGTTCAGTCCAAAAAAATACCACTTAATCCAAATTTGCACTATTTTATTTTTTAAGTGTTAAGATGATTACAACGGGATGAAGAAAATTCGTCCGCTTTTAATTAAATCGGAAGGAGAACAAAGGTATTGCTAGAGGAATAAAGGGAATAAGCAGATTTGCGAAAATTTTAGGAGAATTTGCAAATATTTGGATGTTAAAAATAATAAAAGATATGATTATGACTAGTAATTGTTAACAAATTAAGGAAGAGAAAGGAGATAATAATGAAAAAAATTACATTTATCTTAGCAGTAATAATAAGTATTAGTTTATTAAGCATCAATCCAGTCAATGCTGAGAAAGTAAATAGTGACCAAATTTAT
>CAZAJU010000127.1:1255-5063 GCA_964485455.1 uncultured Tissierella sp. | reverse complement strand
CTATTTACATCGCTCTCTACACTTATATTACCACTATGCATTTCAACTAGTGACTTAGTTAGAGCCAACCCAATACCACTGCCTTCTGAGTTTCGGGACAAACTTTTATCTTCTTGATAAAATCTATTAAATATATTATCAAGATTTTGTTTTTCAATTCCTTTTCCCGTGTCTTTAACTGTGATTTCAACGGTTTCTTCTTTACTTAGGATATTTACAAAGATCTCACCATTTGTACTAGAAAATTTGATTGAATTTGAAATTAAGTTTAACATAATTCTTTCTATCTTATAAGGGTCACAAGCAATTATCCTTTCTTCAACATTTGTATCAAATATTATTTTTAATTCCTTTGATTCTACATATTCTGAAACAGATTGGACAATACCCTCAACAACATCTACAATATTTAAATTACATAGATTAAGCTTTAATAATCCAGAATTGCTTTTAGATAAGTCAACTATATTATTTATAAGTCTTGTAAGCCTGTAACAATTTTGTTTAATAGTATTATTGAAATCAACTAATTTTTCCTTTTTATCTTGGATTGAATCGGTTTTCAAATACATTTCCATCAGTTGATTAGCTGAAAATATAACATTTAAAGGAGTCTTAAGTTCATGTGATACATTAACATATAAGTCATCCTGCATTTTAATAAACTCTTCCAACTTGCGATTATGCGTTACCTTTTCTGTTATATCATTGAATATTATTCCTATCCTATTGCTTTTGCTTAAGTCGATTTTAAAACATATGCATCAACCCACATATTTAATGATTTTTCCTCATGTATAAACCTTACTGATTCACCTGTCAAATCGACCTTACCATATGTTTCATACCAAAAATCTTCAAAATCAAATTTTAATTCCTTTGCAGTCTTCCCTAATACATCTTTATTTTTTATTCCTGTTACCTTTTCATAGGCTGGATTTAATTCAACATATCTAAAGTCCACAGGTTTATTTTCCTTATCAAATATTACTTCTACAATAGCAAAACCCTCATCAATAGAATTATACAAATAGCGATATCTCTCTTCGCTTTTTTTCAGTTCATGTTCATATTTATAACGTTCACTGATGTCCCTTATTGATAAAATAAATCCTTTTAATTCACCTTTAGAATTTCTGACTACAGTTTTATTTGCATCTAGGATTATTTGAGTACCTTCTTTGGAATAACATATTATTTTATCCAAATGGTCTTCGTCTTTCTTGCTGTACACCTTATGTCTTTCCTCTAATGTCCATAGCATTTTTTCTTTTGATTCTTCATCTATGTAGCATTGAATAATATCAAAAAACTTGTGCCCTATCAACTCATGTTCCTGGCATCCAAATAAATTTAAAAAGGCTTTGTTAAAATAGGTAATCTTTTCATTTTCATCAAGTGCAATAATTGCATCATTTATATGGGATAATATTTTAGCTTGAAAAGAAAGTTTCTCTTCACTGTCGCTCAATGAATTTTTAACATTAATAAAGTTGGTTATATCTTCAAAAAAACCTATAACTGAATTTACTGTTTCTTTTTTTTCATCAAATATGGGAGCAGCATTTACCAAAACAGAGACTTTAGAACCATCTGGTCTTTCTAATATTATATTCTTATTTCGTATTTCCTTTCCGTGCTTCAAGGAATAGATTGCAGGAATTTCTTCATTTGGACAAGGGGTCCCATCTAATTTTAAAGGTTTTAGTTTAATTAAATGGGATTCAATATCATGGCCGACACAGTTTACTCCATAAAGTTCTTTAGCCCTTTCATTCAAATATATGAATTTCTCTTCCTTTGCATCAATTATTACTACAGCAGAGGGAATAGCTTCTAAAATCGATTCTAAGCCAGTTGCATCAATTTTAAATTTATTTCTAATTTTATTATTTTCTTTATAGAAATTAAGTTCTTGCTTCAAGCTTTCGTTTTCTATTTCAAGCCTATTTATTTTGTTTGTAAGTTCTTCTATTTTTAGAATTAGACCCTTCAAGTTAAAATCTCCTTATGAAAATGTTTATGCATATAAATACTTAATTATCAGTAGCAATTTCTTCACACTACTGTAATGATTCAATATTTTAATTGGTGGAAACATCTATACCAAATTATATAGCAATATGGGTTCAAAACTTGTCACATTTTGTCATTATTTGTTATGTTTTTTAGCAACTAATTATTCATAGGTATAATAAATGATTGTAATCCGCATCTTTTAATGTTGAAAATAAAACTACTACTCTTCATTAAAACAATGCTTATTTTAACTTAAATTCTTGCATTGATGGTAGATTCCTCCAGACATACCCATCTGAACGATAATATGCTCTTTCTACAGAGCCATCTATCTTATATAGGTCTATAACAAAAACTTGCTCAATTTCTATAAGCATTGGGTACTCGTCATAAGGAAGAACATCACCCGTCATCTTCTAATCTTTAAAATAATCATAGGAATTTTCTAAGCGCCAAAATTCTCTATATGTGTAATCCTTGAATCCTCTTAAATCTTGTTTTCCAAAATAGGATGCCTCATAATTTTTATCTTTTACCTTAATTATATCTACTCTCAATGGATCAATATCCTTTGCCAGCCTAGTCAAATCCTCTGAATTAATAGCATCCCCGTATCGGTCCTTCAGCTGACTTGCCATACTCTTAACTGAATTAGTCATAAAGTCCATCCCGTTTATATCGGTATGTGCACTGCCATAAATCCCCATAATGTCCTTATCACTTAGTTTATCAAATTCACGGATAATGAAATAAAAAAGAGCCCTCATGGAATTGGCTCTGAAGGCTCCTGGGTTGGGGTAATTTTGTTATTTCAGAATTATATTCATCAGGGTTAATATTTTCGAATTCATCCACTATAACATTCCCCATTAATGTATATGTAAACTTATATTTACTTGGTATTTGAGTTTCATTATTAGGGTATGTGATTATAGCTTCAAAATTAGTACACCCACCTGCATCTCTAATTATCTTTTCCATGTAGGCTTGGTCACCATATCTATTAAGCATTCTATCTTGTGGAGTTATATTATATGCATTGGACACACCACCGAGACTATCTGCTATAACATGACCTTCGTCTAAGGAATCACTTTCTACACCTGGTACTTTTGCTTCATCATCGTAGTATCTACCCTGTGCATTTACTGGTTCTTTTTCATTATCTTGAAGTATTATTTCATCAGCTATAACTTTTACTAATTGACCATATTCATTTGTAAATGCCCAGTATTCTCTATCCCCAAAACCTACATCTACTACTACATTTGGCTCTCTATGACCAGATAAATCTCCACCATCAACTTTAATCATTGTATATCCAGTGAAAGTTTCTGTTTGTTGATCTAATGGGGTTTCTTCCGTAATCTTTTTTTTAGCTACTTCTTCTTTTATTTCATCTATAATTAATCCGTCGCCAGTTTCTTGATTTTCCGTTTCTGGTTTTTGTATGCTTTCCTCATTTTCAATTTGAAATACTTGTTCTGTTATTTGCCCTGTATTATCATTAGCAGCTATTAAAAAGAATAGAAATAATACTGCTATTATTCGATATAACTTGTTTTTCATCCAATTCCCCCTCATCACATTTTTCATATTAATTACATTATTTTAAAACAATCTATAAAGCATGTCTAAAATGTCTTATCCATTTATAGAACTGAGAAACCATATATTATTTCTGATACAAAGAGTATAAAAAATATTAGTAATCTATATTCGTTTAAGCTTAAGAACATTCCGAGTTATCTTCATATGATAGCATTAATAAATTATATCATAAAATAAA
>CAZAJU010000127.1:0-1155 GCA_964485455.1 uncultured Tissierella sp. | reverse complement strand
AGGTTATGAGAGAGAAATACACCAATGAAGAATGGGATAAATTAATGGAAAATGCAAAAGAGCTTGAAGATTTTCCTGGAATTAAGCTTCTTCCTGCAGAAAATATCCTGATGCCAGGCAAGAATCTAAAGTTTGATGTACCACCCGTACTAAAATCAGGCAGACTTCTTGTTCCGATAAGAGCATTATCTACAGCTCTTGGTGCAGATGTAGAGTGGAATAATGAAACAAGAACAGCAACTATTGTTTTTGATGGAAAGACTATAGAGATAGCTATGTCCAATGAAAACATTCTGGTAAATGGTAGTCCAGTAGAAACAGATGTGCCAGCGGAGATTATTAATGGAAGGATAGTTGTTCCATTAAGATTTATAATTGAGAATATGGGTCTTGAAATTGAGTGGGACCAAGATACTCAAACAGCTGAAGTAATGGATGATTCTGATTTTGAAGATGAAGAAGAAGAATTGGAAGAAGATACAGTAGATGAACCAGCTGATATAGAAGCTGACGATACAGTAGAAACGACTATAGAACAATAAGAATACAAAAACGATCCGATAGTTTTTCGACTGTCGGATTTTTTTATTGTTTTTCTGTATTTAGTGCCTTTTTCGTGTTATAAGATTGATAATTTTAGCGTATATTAACCCATTCAAAAATAAGGAGATCCCAAATTCGGGACACATATGATAGGGGAAAAGGCTCTTTTTGAGTTTTCAGACTTCAGTAAAGAATTCAATAACCCTTTAATTAAAGTTTCAAGAATAAATTTTAATCGCAATACAAATGATGTGTCTTTAGGTTTCAGATATTGAAAACTTATCCATAAGTATCTAAATAGGATCAAAATAATCCCCATCTGCATGAAAGGTCAAAAATATTAACTCTTAGCTTTTAAAAATCTTTGGTTTCTTCTATTAATGGTTGTATCAAATCATATATTGTTATTTTTTCATATAATATCCATCCCCAAATTTTAATCTGATTAAAATATTTATAAGTGCCACACATAATATAAATTATACGTAATTCAAGAATATTGAAAACTTACCGCACCGAATATTGAAAATACTAATAGAATTAATATTAGCATAATTAAAGAAACTATTTTACCCATTTTTGCTCCAAAATTATTTTTAAATTTATATCCCA
>CAZAJU010000126.1:0-5067 GCA_964485455.1 uncultured Tissierella sp. | reverse complement strand
GGGTTTTCCTGTGTAGGCTTTGCCGGGTGCACCCGTGATAGTGCCAGGGTGTTATTGCACCTGTTAAGGCAAGCGTTGAGAAACGTTTGTAAACTGAGGTGGTACCACGGAAATCAATCCGTCCTCTGAATAGAATTTCAGAGGACGGTTTTTTTGTACGCATTTCTAAAAAAGACTAATATTTAGGAGGATATATATGCCAATTACAGAAATTCTTGTTCGTAATGCAGATTTATATAGTAATGAAGTGAGCTTAGTTGAAATCAATCCAGAAATCAAAAATGTGAAGGCAAGCTGGAAGGATTATGATTTAGTTGAAACCGATCCATCTAAAAAGTTCCGTCGCGAAATGACTTGGCGTGAGTTTGATGACAAGGCAAACCGTTATGCAAATTTTTTATTGGACAGGGGGTTAGAAAGAGGTCATAAGGTAGGAATATTGCTAATGAACTGCCTAGAGTGGTTGCCAATTTATTTTGGAATTCTTAAGACAGGTGCAATAGCGGTTCCAATGAATTATCGTTATACTTCAGATGAAATAAAATACTGCCTTGATTTGGCAGAATGTGATGTTTTGATTTTTGGTCCAGAGTTTACTGAAAGAATAGAAGCAATTAAGGATGATATTCCTAATGTTAGAGTAAGATTATATCTTGGACAGGATTGTCCATCCTTTGCTGAGAGTTACTATTCTTTGACTGTATGTTATTCCTCTGTAGCACCTAATATTAAAATTACTGATGATCAAGAAGCTGCAATATATTTTTCCTCAGGTACAACTGGGTTTCCTAAGGCAATACTACATAAACACAAAAGCTTAATGACAGCTGCTGAAGTTGAGATGAATCATCATAAACAGAATAGAGAGGATAATTTCTTATGTATTCCTCCGCTATATCATACAGGTGCAAAGATGCATTGGTTTGGAAGCCTGTTGTCTGGAAGCAAGGCAGTATTACTTAGAAATGTATCCCCTGAATGGATTATAAAAACTGCATCAGATGAAAATATATCTATTGTCTGGTTATTGGTACCATGGGCTCAGGATATCCTTGATGCCATAGAAAGAGGGGACATAAAGCTGGAAGATTATAAGCTATCACAGTGGAGGCTTATGCATATTGGAGCTCAGCCTGTTCCACCAAGTTTGATTCATCGTTGGAAACAATATTTCCCTAACCATGAATATGATACAAATTATGGATTGTCTGAATCCATAGGACCTGGATGCGTTCACCTAGGCCTAGAAAATATCCATAAAGTTGGTGCTATCGGAGTTCCTGGTTACAATTGGCAGTTGAAAATCGTAGATGAAAAGGGTGAAGAAGTAAAACAGGGTGATATAGGAGAGCTTTGTGTAAAAGGACCGGGTCTTATGGAATGTTACTATAGAGATCCAAAGGCTACAGCTGAGGTCCTTAAGGATGGATGGCTATTTACAGGTGATATGGCAAGAATGGATGAAGATAATTTCGTTTATCTTGTAGATCGTAAAAAAGATGTAATTATCACTGGAGGAGAAAATCTATATCCTGTACAAATAGAGAACTTCCTAAGAAGTCATGAAGCGATTAAAGATGCTGCAGTTATTGGAGTTCCGGACAAGCGTCTAGGAGAAATCGCTCAGGCCATTATTGAACTGAAACCAGGATTCTCCTTAACTGAAGAGGAAATTATAGAATTTTGCAATGGATTGCCAAGATATAAGCGTCCAAAAATATTTGTATTTGAAGAAATTCCTAGAAATCCAACTGGTAAAATAGAGAGGTTAAAGCTTAGAGCAAAATACTGTAGCATCAATCTTGTGGAAGCACAAACAGAAAGTTAATAATTAAGAGGGCCAGATATTTTTCACGATTGAAAAGTATCTGGCCCTTTTTAAACAGTTATAATCCACATTATTAGGAATATATTATCTTAAGTTGAATTAAGAGGAGAGGATTAACTTTAAGGAGTGATATGGTGAATGGGACTATTTTCTTAAGAAAACATCTAAAAATCATACTTTTGTTAGTGATTGTAATTTTAACGATATCCATATCTTTTTTAAAAAATAATACTATAGAAAAAGTTGTAAATACTATAAAAATCAAACCCTTGGACAATCGAGTCATAGTAATAGACCCAGGGCATGGTGGTATAGATGGAGGGACTAATTATGGTGATATATTGGAGAAGGATATTAACCTTGATGTGGGATTGAAATTAAGGGATTTGCTTGTAAAAAAGGGAGCAACAGTCTTTATGACTCGTGAGATAGATGATTCTCTGGATGATCATATAGCTGGAAATGGAAGTCGCCATAGAGAGGATTTAAGTACAAGAGTTAGGCTGATTAATGAAAGTAAAGCTGACTTGTTTATTAGCATCCACGTAAATTACAGTAAAAATATGAGAAAACTAGGTCCAATCGTTTTTTATCATGAAGATAGTGAAGAAAATAAACTTCTAGCTGAGCATATGCAGAAGTTTTTAAATGATATTTCTTCATATAAGGAGTTGGATATTGATGCTAAGCATAATGTAATGTCAGGTAAGTATTATGTGGCAGGAAATACTCATACCCCAGGAATAATTGTAGAGATGGGATTTCTTTCTAATGAGCTTGATAGAAGGATTTTATTGGAGCATGACCATCAAACTGAAATTGTAGAACAGATTACAAAAGCTATAATATCATACTTTATAGAACCACATAGAAATTAGAATTCTACCTTGCCTCCCTCTTCATTTTAGCGGGGTGATGAAATTATTAATCATTTTTTAACCTTGGTTAAATTAACATGGACTTAAGTCATTTATTTCTTCATAAGAATAAGGTAAGACGTCTAAATACTCTGCTTTAACATTTTATTGAAAGGGAGAGTTGCTATGCAAAAAACCTATGTACTGGATACAAATGTATTAATACAAGCACCTTATGCTATAGATTCCTTTGAGGACAACAATATTGTTCTTCCCCTGGCAGTTTTGGAGGAGCTTGATGGACTGAAGAATTCCGATGGTGATCGTGGTAGCAATGCACGTCAGGTCATCCGATTTCTAGAAAAGCTACGTCTTTCTGGGAACTTAATAGAAGGTGTATGCCTCGCTAAGGGTGGCTCTGTCCGACTTGAAGCAAATCACGTGGATGTTCCTATACCTGATGGGATGAAGCCATATAGTGGAGATAATAGAATCTTAAAGGTTTGTAAAGGATTATGCGATAAAGGAGAAGTTGTTATTCTAGTAACTAGAGACATTGTAGTCAGAATAAAGGCTCAGATGATGGGCATAAATGCAGAGGATTTCACCACAGAACAAGTTCCTGCATCAGAAGGCCAGTATACTGGACGCATTGAAGTATATGCTTCGGATAATGTTTTATCAACTTTTAGAAAACAGGGTGCTGGACCAGAGGCGTTTTTTCAATTAGATGGAGACGGCAAGGTTACTCCAGTTAATTTTATAGAAAATCAATTTGTTATTATTAAATCCGATATTTCGGAAAAAAAGACTTTGTTGGGTATATATAACAATGGCAAGGTTTCATCTCTGGTAAATTTGAATATTAATCCTTTCGGGGTAAAGCCCAGAAATGTAGGTCAGCAATTTTTGCAGGAAGCCCTTATGCTTTCTGCAGAACAAGCCCCTCTTGTCATAGTTAAAGGACCTGCTGGTACAGCTAAAACTTTTTATACTTTGGCTGTAGGATTGGAGAAGACACTGGAAAAGGAGCAGAAGGAATACAGAAAGATTTTAATTTGCAGACCAAATGCTCAATTTGACCAGGATATTGGATTCTTACCAGGGAGTGAGCAGGAAAAGATTTCGCCACTATTACGACCTATAGTCGATAATCTGGAAATTCTCCTTGATAATAGCCCAGGTGAAACAAGGCGTAGCGAGAATGAGTTGAGAAGTAAGATAGACTATCTCTTTATGACTGGAACTATTGTAGCTGAGGCTATGAATTTTATGAGAGGTCGGTCAATTACTGATACATGGCTTATTATAGATGAAGCTCAAAATTTGACTCCCAGACAGGTAAAGGGGATAATAACTCGGGTTGGTCGTGGAACTAAGGTTATTTTGCTTGGAGACCCAACTCAAATTGACCATCCACATCTAGATGAAAGAACCAATGGACTATCATATGCAGCTGAACGTATGAAGGGTAGCCCACTATGTATACAGCTTACAATGATGCCAGATGAATGCGTTCGTTCAGATTTGGCTTTAGATGCAGCTCAAAGAATGTAAAAAAAGAAAGCCTAGCCCTTTGAATGGGTATATATATAAATATATTTTTAAATTAATTTAAACATATGAAGAAACCTATTAGAGACAATAGATTATTCTAGATTAAAACGGAGGTTTTTATGGATAAGGAAATTTTGAAAATTTTAAAAAAGAGAAGATCAATAAGAAGGTTTAAAGATGAAAAAATTGAAAAAGATGTCCTTGATCAAATATTGAAGGCAGGGCTATTGGCTCCATCATCTAAAAATAAAAGACCAGTTGAATTTATAGTTGTTGAAGATAAGGACACATTACTTAAGCTAAAGGACTGTAAGAGTAAAGGTGCAGAGCCATTGAATACCGCTACATGTGCTATAGTTGTTATTTCTAATATGGATTTGAGTGATGTATGGGTAGAAAATGCTTCTATAGCAACGATTCTTATTCAATTGGCGGCAGCAGAGCTTGGATTAGGCTCATGCTGGATTCAAATTAGAAAACGCATGAATATCATTGGAGATGCTGAAGAAGAAGTAAGAAAAGTCTTAAATATCCCAGAAAAATATGGAGTTCTTAGTATAATAGCTCTAGGCTATAAGGATGAGGAAATTAAACCTTACACCGAGGAGTCCTTGGATTTTTCTAAGATACATTATGGTAAATATTAGGCTAAAAAATGGTGAGGAGAAAATCTGCACCATTTCTTTTTTTAATATATATTAAATCACCATTTACAACTATGTATTTTGCTGGATAAAATCCATCTCTAATCTTATTATTGCCAATAAGGTTGACAATATTTAAAGCTAATATTAGAATTAGTTACAAGAAACTTAAAGATTATAA